>CAZQQE010000039.1:0-10594 GCA_964595325.1 uncultured Thermoplasmatales archaeon
GCGGCGGGATCGTGGGCGCCTCCGGTCTGCTCCTCGGTCTCGGAAAGATGAGGGGCATGAAAGGGATATGCCTTATGGGAGAAACATCAGGATACATGGTTGACCCGAACAGCGCCAGGGAGGTTCTGAAAATCCTGACAAAAATCCTTGATATCAAGATAAGTTTCTCGAAGCTGGAGGAGAAAGCGGAGGAGATACGTGCAATAGCAAAGCACATATTGAGTCTGGAAAAAAGTGCAAAGGAAAAAGATACGGGAGAGAATCTCAGCTACATAGGCTGAACTGTATAACTCTGCCCCTATCAATGCTGTGTCAGAACAGCAGGTTGTTTCCGTTCAGTATCAATGTCGTTCCTATGAACAGATGGCTGTCCGGGTGGAGCGGATGAGGAATTCTAATATGGATGCCTATGAAGCCGACGGTAAATCCTCTCTGACGACCGAGCATCCAGCCCACATTTCCGACGGTGTTTCTGCTGTCCCACATATAATTCGTACCGAACTTTGCCACCGTGACACCTGCATTGTATCTGAAGAATATCGGCCTGAATATCAGTCTGAAGAAGCTTCTGTCGGATTTCAGCGGAATGAATATATCTCCCCGTCCGTAGCTTATGATGTAGTTGAATACGCCCCAGCCCCACGTCTTTCCGAACAGTGTGTATTTCTCCGGCAGTATTCCGTAGTTCTTGAGCACTTCTATAACGCGCTCTATCACGTTTGATATGTTGGTGGGCGCTTTATTGGCACTGAGTATGCCCGCAATCTTGTTTTCCATTTCCTCCACTTTATCGGCGGAAAGGCTCTTTTTCTGAACGGCGGTACCTGCAATATTCGATATGCTGCATTCCACGACTTCCTTATTGTTCCCTGAATTATTGCTCCCTGAAACCAGTGAAGGTATGGCTGCAGTCATGATAAAAAGTGCAACAATGCCCGCAGACATCAACACGGTAAATTTTTTCTTCATTTTTTTCACCCCTCTGCATATATTGTATAGCATTATTAAAATGTTTGTTAAAATGTTTTTAACTGTATGGTGATTACAGGTAGCTTTCCGAAAGAAGAAAATATATATGACAAAGACTATTCTAATAATCAAGATTATACTATGTATTTCCTCACATTGGAGTAGTATGAGAGGTGACTGAAATGAAGCAGATATATACAGTCATGTTCGTTTGCATTCTCCTATGCTTCCCACTCTCTACAGTAACGAGTCATAATTTGGAGAACAATCCAGCTAACTCTGCTACTGAAGATGATATCGAGTTGTACATCTGGGGAGGACCATACCTTCTCTTAAATAAAGATAACACTAATGACACTCCGATTGGATTTTTTGTTAGAGTAGTCAATAATGGAGATGACTGGATTAGCGGAAATTATTCATACCATATTCCCTACTTGAATCCACACTGGTACTTTAATATAAGCTTTTATGTAGCCCCCCACCAAGAATATAGATTCCATCAGGCTTTCAAGTATTCGTTTACGTTCTTTGTTGTAAAATTAACAGTGGAAAACAAAACCCTTATCCGCTCAGGTTTCATGATAATGGGATTCACCGTGTTTTTGACGAGCATTGAAATCGAGCATTCAGAGAAGTCTTCAAAAATAGAAATGCAAAGTTTTTATACTCTGTTTCAATGAAAATAGCATGGTCAAAGGGATAGACGGGATTTTCCAGTGCGAGATATGCGGGCTGAAGTATAGAGAGAGGCGCTGGGCGGAGAGGTGCGAGGAGTGCCGAACTCGTGCAATGTTGAGCCTGCATGGCACTCCATTTCACCATGACCATTTCACCAAACATTTTTATTGAACTTCTTTTTATGATAATGTGGAAAAGGATAAAGAGGAAGACGACAAAGAAGGGCTTTATTGCCCGGTATGCGGTTCTCCGAATGTGGAATGGTTTTTGCCCCAGATATGGAGCAAGTGGGTATGCAAGGACTGCGGTTACATCGGCGTTCTCATCCTAGAAGACGGCAAAATCGCCGCCGAATTGCGCAAGGAATGGGAAAAGAAACACAAAACACCATAATTTTTTAAGTAAGATAACATTCCATTCTGATGAATGACATCGACCTTGTAACAAGAAATGCAGAGGAAGTTGTGACCGTTGACGAACTCAAAGAAGTCATGGCAAAAAATGAAAAGAAGGCATACATCGGTTTCGAACCGTCTGGCCTTGTCCACATCGGCTGGAATATCTGTTCGAACAAAATAAAGGATCTCGTCAATGCAGGTTTCGAAGTCACCGTGCTTCTCGCCGACTGGCATGCATGGGTTAATGACAAGTTCAACGGGAATATGGAGGCAATCAAAGACTGCGGCGAGTACATGAAGGACTGCTTCTCCGCCCTCGGTGTAAAAGATGTGAAGTACATATATGCAAGCGACTACATCAACGATGCCCGCTACTGGGAACTCGTCCTCAAAGTTGCGAAGAACGCATCGATGGCAAGAATAAGGAGAGCTATGGACATTATGGGGCGGGAGGCGGAGGAGGCGGAAAAAGATTTTTCAAAATTTCTGTATCCAGCAATGCAGGTTGCCGATATATTTTATCTCGACCTCGACCTTGCATACGGCGGCATGGACCAGCGGCATGCCCATATGCTGTGCCGTGACATCGCAAAGAAGATGGGTGCGAAAAAGCCCGTTGCGCTTCACACGCCCATACTTTCAAGCCTTGAATCGGGAGAGAGGATGGACGTAGCAAAGATGTCCAAGAGCAAACCAAAGAGCTGCATATTCATACACGACAGCGAGGACGATGTGAAAAGCAAAATCAGACATGCGTACTGTCCCGAGGGCGTCGTGGAGGAAAACCCCATACTCGAGACGTGCAGATATGTTATATTTCCCGAATACGGAAAGATGGTCATTGAGAGGGACGAGAAATACGGGGGCAACATGGAGTTCGGCAGTTACGAAGAACTCGAGAAAACATTTGAAAACAGGGAAATACACCCTCTCGATTTGAAGAATGCGGTTGCAAAATATCTGAATTCCATTCTGGAGCCGGTCAGAAAATACTTCGAAGCAAAGCCCGAAAATCTGGAAAAGGTGAAAAAACACCTCGGACTTGCATAGCCGGATTCAACATATTTATATTTATTTTAACGCTTGCCCTTTATGCGCATATGCGAGCCCGAAAGCAACAAAGATTTTGAGAAATACTATGATTTGAGGTGGCGGGTTCTGAGAGAGCCCTGGAATCAGCCCAGGGGGAGCGAAAGAGATGAGATGGATGACAAAAGCATCCACATAATGGTTTGCATCGGCAATGACGTTGTCGGCGTCTCCCGCCTCCATTTCAACAGCCCGGAGGAAGCGCAGGTACGATATATGGCTGTAGATGATGCTCATCAGAGAAAAGGAGTCGGGACATTGATGCTCGGGGAACTCGAGAAAAGGGCGAAAGAAAAAGGGGCAAAATACATGGTTTTGAATGCAAGGGAAAACGCCATTGAATTCTACAAAAAGAACGGCTATGCTGTCGTAGAAAGAACTTACACATTATTCGGTTCCATAAATCATTTCATAATGAGAAAGGTTCTGGAGAGCTAAGGTTTCACAGGAAACTTTTTTAAAATGGTTTCGCATGACACCTTATGAAAAATCGGGATGGCGAGCAATCACTCGGAAAGATATTTTCCATAATACACTGGCAGTCAAGAATATTTGTCGAAAAAAAATTGAAGAAGTATGGACTCGGATGGGGTGAATTCCATGTTCTCAGGAAGCTGTGCAACAGGAAGGAAATGAAACAGAATGAGATAACGGATTGCTTGAAAATTACAAAAGCCACCACCTCGAAGGTGTTGCATAGGCTGGAAGAAGACGGCTATATTACCAGAAGGAGCGATAAAAATGACAGAAGGACTTATGTCATACGTGCAACAAGAAAAGCAATGAAGTTGAAAAACGTCCTGCAGGGCATAAGCAGGGAGTGGAACGACACTCTTTTTTCCGGGGGATTTGAAGAAAACGAAAAAGCAAATATCATCCATGCGCTGATGAAAATGGCTGAAAACGCCGAAGGGGCAAACAAGGGGAAAAGATGACAGAGAAAATGACGGAAGGCGTGAAAATTCTTCTCGGCAACCCGAAAAAGGCGATATTGAAAATCTCAACACCCATGATGGTCGCAATGTTCGTAATCTCCATGTACAACGTCGTGGATGCAATTTGGGTATCCGGCCTCGGCGCCGGCGGGCTGGCTGCCGTGGGGCTTTTCTTTCCGTTTTTCATGATGCTTATTGCTCTGGCAAGCGGGCTGGGGGTGGGAGGAAGCTCGGCGATATCGAGAAGGATAGGGGAAAACAACAGAGAAAAGGCAAACAACACGGCATTGCATACAACGGTCATAGGGGCGGTAGTCGCAGGGGCAATAAGTCTGCCGTTCATCCCCTTCCTTAAGGAAATCTTTGTCTCGATGGGCTCGAATGCGTCGATAGCAGGAACGGCGGCGGAATATGCAGAGGTAATTTTTGCGGGCTCCATATTTCTGTTCCTCTCATACATAGGAAATGCTATTCTGAGGGGCGAGGGAGATGCGAAAAGGGCGATGTATGCAATGATACTCGGCTCCGCTTTGAACATAGCGCTCGACCCCGTCTTCATTTACACACTTCACATGGGCGTCGTGGGGGCGGCATGGGCTACGGTGACTTCCATGTTCGTTTCCTCAATACCGATGGCATACTGGCTTTTCGTAAAACATGACACTTACATCAACATGAGATTGAGAGAGTTTCATCCGGACATGAGCATAACGAAGGAAGTGCTGAGAGTTGGTGTACCGGCTTCTCTATCACAGCTCTCGATGTCCCTGGCAATGCTCGGGTTAAACTGGATTATCCTCGGCGCCGGCGGGGACGACGGCATTGCCATCTTCACAAGCGGATGGAGGGTGGTTATGATAGGCACGATACCCCTGCTCGGAATGGCAATAGGCGTGACAGCCGTGACGGGAGCAGCCTACGGAGCGAGAAATGCCGAAAAGGTGGAAATTGCTTACATGTATGCGATAAAAATAGGCGTAGCCATAGAAATCACCGTGGCATTGTTCACGGCAATTTTTGCCCCTCAGATTGCCCTCATATTCACCTACTCCAAAGGGAGCGCTCCCCTGTACGGCGGACTTGTAGGCTTTCTACGATGGATGACCCTGTTTTACATAACAGTACCTCTCGGAATGCTCACGTCATCGATGTTCAACGGCATAGGAAAGGGTGAGAGAGCGCTGACGGTTACAATACTGAGAACGATAATTCTGCAGATTTCAATGGCTTATCTGTTTGCCGTTTCTTTAGGAAAGGGACTGGAGGGGGTGTGGTGGGGCATCATAACCGGTAATATCACGGCAGCCCTCATATCTTTCACGTGGGGAAAAATGACGGTTTCGCACCTCAAAAAAGTCATGCCCCTACCTCTTCTCAATTCCGCCGATGAAAATGTGACATAAAATCATGCCCAATTCCATATTCATCTGCAGCAGCCCGAGAATGGCATCATATAAAAAAGTCCGTCTCCCAAACACTATCCGGTTTTCGACTTCCCATTCACTCTGACGGACAGCAGGCGAACTATTCCAGTTTTCCGACTTCCTTCTCTACCTCGTGCAGAATTTCACATGATTTGACCAGTTCCTTCATCTTGGTATGGTCGCGGTACAGAGGCCTGTCCTCATCCAGAAAATTGACATGCTTTCGTATCACTTCCTTGGCTTTTGCAACGCCCCTCCCGAATTTGTAATCCCGGAAGTCGAGCGCCTGCGCCGCCGCCATGAGTTCTATTCCCAGTATGCCGTAAGCGTTGTCGAGAATCTGGAAATTTTTGATTGCCGTGTTCATGCCCATTGAGACAAAATCCTCCTGGTCGGCAGCAGCAGGAATGGACTGGATTGAGGCCGGTGCGGATAGTATGCGCTGCTCTACAATTAGCATGTCGGCAGTGTACTGGCTCAGCATTAAACCGGAGAACATGCCTGCTCCCTTTGTCAAAAATGCGGGCAGCCCGCCGCTCAACGCCGGGTTGTTCAATCTGTTCATCCTTCGTTCAGACATAACGCAAACCATCGTTATGGCTGCACCCGCCATGTCCATCGGAAGGGCAACAGGCGTCCCCTGAAAGTTTGCTCCCGAAAGCTGCAGGTCTTCATCAGGGAAGAACACGGGATTGTCGCCCACTCCGTTGAGTTCTATCTCGACCTGTGATTTTGCATATTCGAGTGCGTCGATGGCAGCACCTATTACCTGAGGAGTGGAGCGCATGGAATAGGCATCCTGCACCTTTGTTTTGATTTTTCCTTCCTTGAGGTCTCCTCCGTCTATGAGTTTGTTTATTGCACGTGCCGCCCGAATCGCACCCTTGAAACCCCTCGCTTTGTGGAGTTTTTCGGTATACGGTTTCATGTTCGCCTTCAATGCTTCAAGAGACATGGCTGCGGCGATTTCCGCCTGCTTCAGCCACCTCTCCGCATCGTACAAAAAAATTGCACTCATTGCTGTCAGCAGGTTCGAACCGTTGATTGCCGCAAGACCGTCACGTGCTTTTAGCCCAGGAATGGGAATGCCCGCTCTTTCCATCGCCTCCCTGCCGTCCAGCAGCTCGCCTTTGTAATATGCCTTTCCCTCACCCAGCATGACAAGCGCCATCTGTGCCATGGGCGCAAGGTCGCCTGATGCACCGACAGAACCTTTCTGGCATACGTAGGGCGTTACGCCTTTATTCAGCATTTCAACGAGAGTTTGTGTTATTTCCGGTCTGCATCCGGACTGCCCGTGAGCATGGACATTCGCCCTGCTCAGCATCGCTCCCCTGACGTATTCTATGGGTGCGGGGTCGCCTATGCCTGCCGAATGGTTGTATATCAAATACTTCTGGAACTGCTCCACCTGATCGTCCGACAGAATCGTTTCCGAAAATTCCCCTATTCCGGTATTCACACCGTACATTATCTCGTGGGCATCTAGTTTCTTTTCAAGCATTGCCCTGCATTTCTTTATGCGTTCCAGTGCTTCCGGATGAAGCGCAACTTTTTCATTGTTTCTTGCAACCTCTACCAATTTTTCTACTGTTAGGCCTGAGCCTGTTATTTCTATCATTTTTTCACCATGGGTATTTTTATTTTATTCTTTCTGGCAAATTCAATCGCCTCTTCATATCCTGCATCGGCATGTCTTGCCACTCCTATGCCCGGGTCAGTGATAAACACACGCTTTATCTTCTCGTCCGTCTCCTTCGTCCCGTCACACACGACAACCATGCCTGCATGAGTGGATAAGCCAATGCCCACGCCCCCGCCGTTATGGACAGAGATGCTGTCAGCCCCTGCCGCACAATTCAGAAGGGCATTCAGCAGGGGCCAGTCAGCTATGGCATCGCTCCCATCCTTCATGCCCTCCGTCTCCCTGTTTGGCGATGCGACACTCCCTGCATCAAGGTGGTCTCTTGTAATGGCAATAGGCCCTATCTCACCATCTCTCACCATCTTGTTCATGGCAAGTGCAAACTTATCCCGTTCGCCGTACCCGAGCCAGCATACTCTGGCGGGCAACCCTTCCCAGGGCAAATATTTCTCAGCCAGCTTTATCCAGTTGATAAGAGTCTCGTCGTGAGGAAACATATCCATAACAAGTTTATCCGTCTTCAATATGTCCTCCTCGTTTCCAGTGAGAGCAAGCCATCTGAAAGGCCCACGCCCTTCGCAGAACATGGGGCGTATATATGCCAGAACAAAGCCCGGATAGTCAAAAGCATTTTTCACTCCTGCCTCGTAAGCCTGTCCTCTCAGATTGTTTCCGTAATCGAAAACAACGCTTCCATTTTTCTGGAAATCAAGCATCGCCCTGCAGTGTTCTGCCATGGATTGCCTTGCCATCTCGATATATTTCTGCGGCTCATTTTCCCTCAACTCCAGCGCCTCCCCGAGATTGCTGCCGTAATAGCCCGCAGGAACGTACCCCCTCAGAGCATCATGCGCAGACGTCTGGTCTGTCACAACATCGGGCACAACCCCCCGCCTGACCAGCTCCGGATGCACATCGGCGCAATTTCCGAGCAGGCCGACGGAAGTCGCAATGCCTTCCTCCTTCGCATTCGTAACTATATCAAGGGCTTCGTCTATGTCATCCGTCTTCTCGTCGCAGAATCCCGCCTTTATGCGTCGGTCTATTCTTGCCTCGTCACATTCGACCACCAGTGCCGCCCCTCCCGCCATCTTCACGGCAAGGGGCTGAGCGCCGCCCATGCCCCCCAGCCCGCCGCTCAGCACAAATTTTCCTTTCAATGTGCCGTCGAAGTGCTTTCGGGCTGCCGCGGCAAATGTCTCATACGTTCCCTGTATAATTCCCTGAGTGCCTATGTAGCACCACGAGCCTGCGGTCATCTGCCCGTACATCGTGAGACCCAGCGCTTCCAGCTCGTAGAATTTCTCCCACGTGCTCCATTTCGGCACGAGATTGGAATTTGCTATCAGGACACGGGGGCTTTCCTTTCTTGTTTTGAATATACCAACAGGTTTGCCGGATTGAACGAGAAGTGTTTCATCATCCTCTAACTTCTTCAACGATTCAACGATGCTTTCATAACACTCCCAATTTCTCGCCGCCTTACCCGTACCACCGTAAACAATAAGTTGCTCCGGAATTTCAGCGTTTTCGAGGTTGTTTTCGAGCATGCGCAATATTGCCTCCTGCTTCCAGCCCTTGCACCTCAATTCATTGCCTCTTTTCGCCTTCACTTCTTTCATCATACCGGTAATGAGAGGGCATACTTAATTTTTAGCGTTGGGCTGTAAATTTTGGACTTACGGAAACAATACAATTATCAAAATAAATAATGATGTTTTTTATAATTTTAACATATTTATTGCAAGACAAAGGGAAATCATGAGACGACAGCCCTAGAGGAGATAAAATGAAAAGGTCGGAATACCTTAATGAAAAAGTTGCTAGGTACGGCTCGGTAAAAGATGAGTTGAAACAGGCAGAAGAAAGAAATCTGTTCATCGGTGGCCCTGTCGTGATTTTCAAGTGGACGGCCGGAGATTATAATGTTCCCGTTGAATATGTTTCGCCCAACGTTAAAGATGTATTCGGGTATAACCCGGAGGATTTTGTAAGCGGAAAAATCGTGTATGATGACATCATCCATCCGGATGACAGGGAGAAGGTAATCGTGGAGGCACAATCTTATAGAAGAAAGGGAGCAACGCAGTTCGAGCAGGAGTACCGCATTGCCACCGCAGATGGAAAATACAAGTGGATACATGATTTTACCGTAATTAAAAAAGAAAAAGGCAGAACCACCCATTATCACGGCTATCTTATTGATATAACAGAAAGAAAGAAAATGGAAAAATCTCTAAAGGAAAGTGAGAATAAGTACCGCACTCTGGTCGAAAAGGCAAACGATGGAATATGTATAATTCGGGAGGGTATTCTAAAGTATGTAAATCCCCGCGCATATGAGATGGGCGGGTACAAAGTAAATGAGCTTATCGGCAAAGAATTCATCCAATTCGTAATCCCCGAGGAAAAGGAGAAGTTGCTGGAGCGGTACAAAAAGCGGGTAGCAGGAGAAAAAATCGAGGAGATGTATGAGGCAACATTTCTGAAAAAAGATGGCAGCAGGCTGTATACCCAGATTACTGTTGCCATGGTGGATTATGAAGGAAAACCTGCTGAGCTTGTCATAATCAGGGATATAACAAAAATAAAAGAGATGGAAAACACGCTGAAAAAGAGCGAAGAGAAATACAGGACAATAGTTGAAACTTCTAATGACGGGATGATATCGATAGATGAAAAAGAAAATATTGTGTTTATAAATGAATCTGCCGAGAAAATGTTTGGTTACAACAAGGGGGAGTTGGTAGGTAAGCCATTAACTATATTAATGCCAGAAAAGTATAGGAAAAGGCATATAAAGACATTAAAAAAGCGCCTCGGAAAAAAGGCCGGAAAACTTAGAAGGATTATAGAGGTCGAAGGGTTGAAAAAAAATGGTGAATTATTTCCTGTTGAATTCTCCATCTCATCATATAAAATTGAAGACACCGTTAATTTTATTGCAATTGCGAGAGATTTGACGGAAAGAAAGAAAATGGAAAAAGCTCTGGAGAAAGAGAGGAGACAGCTTCTATCTATCTTTGGGGGAATTGACGAGCCAATCTATGTGGCTGACCCTGAAACATATGAGATTTTGTATGTAAATAGTGTTATGAAAAAGATATTTGGAGAAGATATTCTTGGCAAAAAATGCTACAGAACATTCCAAAATCTGGATAAACCGTGCGACTTCTGTACAAATGATAAAATTTTTGGCAAGAACTTTGGAAAAACATATGTATGGGTATTCCAGAATAAAAAGACGGGCAATTGGTACCGGTGCATCGACCGGGGAATTACATGGCCTGACGGGAGAAAAGTGCGGCTGGAGATAGCCATTGATATAACAGACATGGTAGAAGCCGAAGAAGAAACTAGGAGGGCTTTAGAACTTGAGAAACAATTTAAACTAGAGGCAGCCCACTACTTCTTCAATCCCATAGCGATAGCAAAGGGCTACATTGATTTGAC
>CAZQQE010000040.1:0-10467 GCA_964595325.1 uncultured Thermoplasmatales archaeon
GTGAAACGGCTGGTGCCCTTCAAGGAATTTGCGGAGATGGTTGCGGACTTTCTGGACGACCGCATATAACACGCGCGCTCAAATTAACATATGGCCGGAAGGATACAAATCATCTTTTTTTCCCGGAAATTTCAAGGCAGGTTTTTTTATTCCATCAGCAGTGCTATGTCCAGTCCTTCAGATGCCTTCTCAATGCTCCTTATTTTTTCCTTCTCATCAGGCAGAATTATGGATTCTATGTTCTCAACTTTTTTCGCTGCAGTGTATGTATCAGCCCTTATCGAGAGCAATGGTATGTTTTTGCGGTCTGCCTTTGCAAGTATATTAGAAGACGGAATAATGTCGTTAGTGAGTATGACGCAAGATGTTCTTTCATCATCGATTGATGCGGCTATCACATCGCTTCTGTCGCCCCCGGTTATTATGAGCTTGTTTTCCTTTTTGAAGTCGGGATGCCTCAGTATTTCCGGCACGGAGAGGGCTGCTATGAGTATATTCTTTACGGGATTGCCCAGACCGCCCTCGCCCGCCACCACCCTCGCGAACAGTTTATCCGCAACGTAGCCCGCTTTCATAATGTCTAGCTCCTCTATGTAGGGCACGGAACCTATCAGGGGTATGCCCCGCAACTTTATTTCATCCTCCAGTTTTTGCACGTCTCCTTTGACTTTATCAATTACAATCCCTGCAATCTTCACACCTTCATTTTTTGCTGCCGTATATGCAAATGAGAGCGAGTCCATCATGTCATATACGTCTCCCGACAAAACGAGCAACATCTCCGCACCGAGCTGTGATGCTACCGACAACGAGTCAAGACCGAGGGATTTCCCCCTGACAAGATTTTCACTTCCTTCTATTATAAACAAGTCCTTGCCGGATGAAAGTTTGTTGTAACGCTCTTCAATCTCTTTTTTCACGTCGGGGAATGAATGGAGTACCTTAGAATGATAAAATCCCAGCGTGAACTCGTCTACAGCCTCCTCAATAGAAAAAACATCTCTGAATAATGCTGCGTCGTAATCAACCAGCCTTTTCTTCTTGTAAATCTGGTTGTCGCCCAGCGGTTTCATATATCCTACTTTTTTGCCTGCCTTCTTTGCAATTCCAAGCGCAACGGTCGTTTTTCCGGCCTTCGGCCTTACAGATGCAATAACTATTTTTTTCATTTTTTCACCTCAATATTTATTCGGGCATCTAAAACTTTCGCCCCTTTTTCGTATACAACCAGCGGATTGATATCCAGTTCCGATATTTCCGGGAACCTGCTGACAAGTATGCCGATGCGGTATATGGCATCAATGACTGAATCAACATCCTTCTTGCTCTCCCCCCTGACACCGAGCAACAGAGGATACGAGCTAATTTCTCTTACCATTTTTGAAATCTCATTCTTTGAAACGGGCGCCACACGGAATGCCACATCTTTCAGCACCTCTACATATATCCCGCCGAGCCCGAACATAAGCACCTTCCCGAAAGAATTGTCCGTGGTAGCACCCACTATTGTCTCAACACCTTTCGGAACCATTTTTGAAATCTCCACGCCCCGTATATTTGCCTTAGGTGCGTACTGCCTGCAGTTTCTTATTATCGCTTCATAACCCCCGACCACCTCATTCTCATCATCTATATTCAGCAGGACGCCGCCAATATCCGTCTTGTGAACTATATCCTCGGACACAACTTTCATAACCACCGGGTATCCTATTTCCTCGGCAGCCTTTACAGCTTCCTTTATGCTCTTTGCGACTTTGAACGGGGGAACATCCAGGCCTGCCGCCGCCATGACCTCCTTCGCCTCCGTGCCGAGCAGCTGCCGCCTGCCGTCGCCGGCCACGGATTGTATAACCCTCTTTATTCTTGACTCGTCGATTTCGACGGGAACCACTTCACTCTCCTCTTTTTCTTCATAAGCTTTGTAAAGTGCATTCAGCGATGAAACCGCATCTTCGACATCATCGAATGCAGGAATGCCCTTCCCCTTCAATTCTTCCAGAATTTCACTCGTCCCTTCTCCCCCGAAGAAAGAGTAAATTATTGGCTTCTTGCTGCCGTATTTCTTCTGCATTTCCAGAAATGTGCCCATCAGCGGCTCGAGGGGTGTCATGTCAGTCTGGCAGTAGAGAGCAATTACGGCATGTATGTTTTCCTCGTTCAGAGCCCTTTCCAGTGCTTCCCTGTACTCCCCCGCCCCCGCCTGCCCCGTCAAATCCACGGGATTTTTGTATGAACCGAATTTCGGTATTACGTCCCCGAAAGTTTTCTTGAGCAACTTCATATCGCTTGTAAGAGCAACGCCGTATTTTTCGCAGGCATCCGCTGCAAGAACGCCTATCCCCCCGCCATTTGTGATGATGACAACATTTTTCCCCGCAGGTCGGGGGCAGGCGGCCAGCGTCGCCACCCAGTTGAATCCGTCTTCAAGGCTGTCGGCTCTGAGAATACCCGACTGTTTGAAAGCGGCATCGAATATTTTATCCGAACCGGCGAGCGAGCCAGTGTGGGAAGCGACTGCCCTTGCCCCCACCTTCGACCGCCCCGCCTTTATGGCAACTATTTTCATGTTGTCGGGCTTGCTCTTCACCAGTTCCATGAATTCTCTTCCGTTTTCCAGCCCCTCTATGTAAAGAAATATGACCTTTGTTATGTCATCGTTGAAGACATACGACATGATGTCAGCTTCGGTTATATCCGCCTTATTTCCGATTGAAACAATCGTGGAAAGCCCCATGTTTTCCTCGGCGGTTTTCCCTATCATCGCTATGCCCAGTGCCCCCGACTGGGATATGACGGCTATATTGCCGGGATGAATTTTTGATGGGCCGAATGTTGCGTTTATGGGGGATGATGCAGAGTATATGCCGAACACATTTGGCCCGAGGATGCGCATTCCATGCTCTCTTGCTTTCTCCACCATCTTTTTCTCCGCATCTATGTTTCCTATTTCGGAAAAACCGGAAGTGATAACTATTGCAAATTTCACGCCTTTCTTTGCACATGCCTCGACCGCATCAACCGCTATAATCGCAGGAACAACGATGAGAGCAAGGTCTACCTCTCCTTCTATGGCAAAAATATCACTGTATACCTTCTTTCCGAGAATTTCTCCTCCTTTCGGGTTTATAGGGTATATCTTTCCTTCATAACCGGAATCTATTATGTTCTTCAATACAGTATAACCGATTTTTCCCTCGTGGTGGGATGCACCGACAACGGCAACATGCCTCGGATTGAACAAATATTTAAAGTCTGCTTCTGTCACCGGGAGCGTATCAGAGGATATGATATAAATTTTTGTATCCTTATATCGTAACATTTTGCAGAGGCACCATGCAATGGTAATTCGGCTTAAGCCGATTTAAATAGCGTAAACTAAGGTATATATTTGCAGATTAACATAAACTTAAAAAATTTCGATATTCCTAAATAATAGGATATAGATTTAGTGTACACCCAAGGAGGGTAAATAAAAAAACGAGGGGATGTAATATGGCAGAAGAAGTATGGAAAAAAGTAAGTAGTTGGATATTCCTGATAGGAATAGCAGTGGCAATACTTGTGGGACTGGCAATAGGACTGCATGCGATGAAGGCGTTTAATACAGGTGATACCACATCAGGATATGTTGCAGCGTTTCTAGGCATACTGGGCTTTATAGCAGGAATTCTGGCAATACTGGGAATAGGAACGATAACGAAGGAGGAGATACCAATGCTCATGATGGCTACTATCCTGATAGTTGTTATTGGCGGTGCTAGCCAGTTGTTCAGCGGCATATGGAAGTTCGGTGATACTTTAGTCGGAATTGCAAGTGCGTTGGGAATATTCATCGCACCGCTGGCTGGACTTATAGCCATAAAAGCCATCTGGGATGTGGGAAAAGACTGATTACAAACTCTTCCCTTTCTTTTTATTTAACTACTTTTGATATATAACCCGCTAAAATTTATATAATCCGGACTTCATTAACATATGTGAACTGTACAACATACAATTCGCGGGATGATTGAAATGCATGCCAAAAAATTTCTGGTTTTCGGAAGCATAATCATAATGCTTGCACTGGCGGTTGTACCTTATGAAAACATAAGTAACAGCAATGCCAGTACGTTTGATAATAACACAAGTTATACCAATGTAACAGATATAACCGTAGAAGAGGCGTGGGCGATGCTGACCAACACATCCGACGGTGTTCAGACGCCCGTGGACGTCAGAACCGATTCGGAATGGCTCGGAGAGAGAATAGACACACCATATCCCGAAGACCCGAGGCATTATTGCCTTTCTGATTTGTACAATGAAAGCGGGCTGCAGAAATTCATGTCATTGTATAACGGCAGGGAAATCATCCTTTATTGCAAGTCGGGAGGCAGAAGCGGTGCCGCATCCCAGATTCTTTCCAGCAACAACTTCAACGGTACGATATACAACATGCTCGGCGGAATAACCGCATGGAAGGCAGCGGGTCTTCCGACAAAGACAGGCGACCATCCGCCGTACCAACCGGACAGGCCGGCCGGGGCGACATCCGGCGGCGCCGGAGTTGCATATACATACAGTGTCAGAGCGGTTGACCCCGATAATGACAGCATTAAGTACGGCTGGGACTGGGACGGGGACGGCACTGTGGACGAATGGACAACGGATTTTTACAAATCGGGAGCACAGGCAAATATATCTCATTCATGGTCCGAGCCGGGAACATATTATGTAATGGTTAAGGCTGAGGACAACGTCGGAGAGCAAAGCAATTTTTCCACTCCGCTGATGGTTACCATTGGCAATGCGCCCGATGCGCCTGCAATAACGGGGCCGTCATCCGGGAAGATAAAAGAACAGCAGGAATATAATTTTGTTACAACAGACCCTGATGGGGATGATGTGTACTACTA
Organism: uncultured Thermoplasmatales archaeon; assembly: GCA_964595325.1. Lineage (GTDB taxonomy): Archaea > Thermoplasmatota > E2 > UBA202 > DSCA01 > VBQP01. Next base: position 4,899 of record CAZQQE010000040.1, read on the forward strand.
CATCGAATGGGGAGACGGCTCGTCTGAAAAGTGGATAGGTCCGTATGCCTCGGGAGAAGAAGTGACGATGGAGCATTCATGGGATTCAAAGGGAACGTACACCATAAAAGCCAAGGCCAAGGATACAAACGGGGAGGAAAGCGATTGGGGCACCCTTCAGGTAAGCATGCCAAAGACATACGGGTACGAAAATCCGATGTTGATGGCATTCGAGAAAATCAACGAGTGGTTTGTCTCGATCACGGGAAGGGAAACTGCTGCCCGTCTTATTCTAATCGTATGATATGAAAATATTATGTGAAAGTGGCATAAGGGCAAATAAAAGGGGAGGAGAGTAGGACTGAAAGCTCCGTTGAGCTACAGCCTTTGAATGCTTCCGGCACTCAGGAATAGCCCGCTTCGTGCAACACGTCTTCCAGTTTTTTTGCACCCTCGCTGCCCATCCCGTATTTCACTCGCACCAATGGCTTGTCCGTATGGAGAACCCTGTTAAGATCTATCGGGGTTGCCGAGATGACAACATCACAGTCCGCTCTGTTTATAGTGCGTTCGAGCTCCTCTACCTGCTTTTCTCCGTATCCAAGCGCCGGCAGAACATTTGTAAGATGGGAGTATTTTTCAAAGGCTGCTTTTATTGACCCTTCCGCATACGGTCTCGGGTCGATTATTTTGACCCCTACTTCTTTTGCGGCAACTATTCCCGCACCGAATTTCATTCCCCCGTGTGTCAACGTCGGACCGTCCTCTATCACGAGGGCCCTTTTTCCGGCAAGATTCTCTTTCTCGATCGTAACGGGCGACTTGGTTCTCAAAATTCTGGCTTTCGGATTCACCTTTCTGACGTTTTCCTCGACTTTCCTGATGCTTTCCTCATCCGCCGTATCTACCTTGTTGACGATGACCACATCCGCCATGCGCACGTTGACCTCTCCAGGGTAATATGACAGCTCGTTTCCCGCCCTGTGGGGGTCGACTATGGTTATGTACAAGTCTGCCTTGTAGAACGAGAAGTCATTGTTTCCGCCGTCCCATATTATGATATCCGCCTCCTTCTCCGCCTCCCTGAGGATTTTTTCGTAATCCACGCCCGCATAAACGACACCGCCCATGTCTATGTAGGGCTCGTATTCCTCTCTCTCCTCTATTGTGCACTCGTATTTGTCCAAGTCTTCATATGACGCAAATCTCTGGCATATTTGCTTTGTGAGGTCGCCGTAGGGCATCGGATGGCGTACCGAAACAACTTTGTGATGTTTGCTCAGTATCTCAAATGCCTTTCTGGAAACCTGAGATTTGCCACATCCGGTTCTGGAAGCACATATCGCAATTACCGGCTTTGTTGATTTAAGCATCGAATGCTTGGGCCCCATGAGCTTGAAGTCGGCGCCTGCGGCATTCACGATTGCCGAGCGTTCCATTACATACGAATACGGAACATCGCTGTATGAAAAAACCGCTTCGTCAACATCATTTTCCCTGATGATTTTTTCCAAATCCTCTTCCGGGAGTATCGGAATCCCGTCCGGATAAAGTTTTCCCGCAAGTTCCGGCGGATATTTCCTTCCGGCTATATCCGGAATCTGGGTTGCCGTAAAAGCAACAACCTCATACTCCTCATTGTCCCTGTAAAAAACATTGAAATTATGGAAATCTCTTCCTGCCGCTCCCATTATCACTACTTTTCTTTTTGTCATTTTAACACCAAGGGGTAATGCCCCCCCTCTTTTTATGCTTTTTCAATGAGATTGGCAACGCCGTCAAATCTCTGATACGGAATAACGGCAAGTATTCTGCCATACTTATCGGCAAGAGAAACGAGTCTGGATGCCATGTTTTCTTCCCTTGCCTTTTCAATTATGCGGAAAGCTTTTACGGAATTGTAGTGGCGTTCCCATTCTTCGACGAATTCTCCGGCGGTCGGGACGTCAAACTCCTTCTTTATCAGCTTTTTGTTTCTCCTCGAATTGCGCATGAATGATATGAGTGAAATCTTCTTCGTGAAAATTTCCGCATACTCCTCGTCGTCAATGTCAAGGGCTTCGAGATGAACGTCATTCTCAACGGACAGTTCGTATGAAGTGGTCAAATCTGAAGGGGGCACCGCAACTTTCCCGTAATGCGAAAGGCATTCGAAAAAACGTTTCTGCTCGGGCAGCATATCGAATTCCATGCTTTCCTCCTCGTACTTCTCTACGGTGGCGATATCCTCCTTTGGAATGCCCAGAGCAATGCAGTCCGGGTTAAAATCGTAGAATGCAGCCCTGACCCGTTCTCCTTCCTTCTCAAGCCCGTGGATTACACCCAGCAGGCGTATGGTGCAGTTCTTTACCGTGACAGTTCGTTCTTTATCCACAATCGGAAATGCAACCGTCATTTATTTATTTTCCATTTTTATCCATCAAAAAAATTCTCTCATGTAATAGCGTCTCATTGCGAAGTTTATCGAGGGCACGACAAATGAGGTTGCTGCAAATTTCGACAGCTTGAAATTTCCGTACATGCGCTTTATCATCTGGGGTGTAGAATAATAACCCTTTATGACACGCCTTGTTCCCTCCATGAGTTCCTCGGGAGTCATGTTCTTTGGGTAATAAACGACGTTCGACTGCGTATATTTCGACCAGTCCTTCGAGAATATCCTTCCCTCGCTGTCCAGCCGGTTGTACAGAGGTGTGCCCGGATACGGGGTCAAAACGTTGAACTCGCCTGCATCTATGTCCCACTCGAGCATGGACTCAAGCGTTCTGTCGAATATATCCGGAGTATCGCCGTCAAACCCGAAAATAATTCCTGCGACAATCGCCATCCCGTGTTTCCTTATGGTTCTTATCGCCTTTTCGTATTCGCTCGCCTTGTTAGAAATTTTATGGGCTTCCTTCAAACTTGATGGAGATATCGATTCTATGCCCACGAACCATGCTATGCACCCCGCCTTTCTCGCCAGTTCCAAGAACTCCTCATCCCTCCCTAGCAAATTTATGTTTCCGTTTGCAATCCACCTTTTGTTTATTTTCTGCCGTATCATCTCCTTGAAAAGCGCCCTGCTGTATGCCGGAATCGTGGTCAGAGACGCATCCCTGAATATTATGAGCTTGTTCGGAATCTTCTTCATCTCCTCTATCACCGCTTCCAGCGGCCTCTTCCTGACCTTTTTGCCGAGAAATGCAGATGTGGAACAAAACTCGCAGGCGTTGGGGCAGCCTCTGGACATCTGTATGCAGCCCGTTAGCGGAAGGTGCTTCACCAGATCCATTCTCGGTTCGGGAATTTTCTCCGGGTCGGGCCATATCATGTTGTAGAACGGCTTGAGCTTGCCATTTTTAAAATCCTCCAGCAACTGGGGCCAGCTTATCTCTGCCTCCCCGAGAACCACGGCATCCGCATGTTCCTTCGCTTCCTCCGGCAGAGCCGTGGGGTGGTATCCTCCGAGGACAACCGTGACACCCCTCTCCCTGAATTTATCCGCCATTTTGTAAGCATACGGAGCCGTCATGGTAAGAACGCTTATGCCCACAATGTCATAATCCCCGTCATAATCCACCTCTTCAAAGTTTTCATCGAGTATCCTTACCTCATGCTCCGGAGGAGTGACCGCAGCCACCTGAGGGAGTGTCAGCGTAGGATTCCCGAAAAGTTTTGAAAAGGGAGTTCTGCTGTCTTTCTGGGTGGTGACACCGTGCTCCAGCTTCGGGTATATGAGAAGTATCTTCATGCGTTCTGCAAAATTAAAGGCGTATATAATGCTTTTGATAGCACTGCCGGGTAACTTTTCCTATCAACAAAAGACCGATAGGGAGTTGTTAATTGCACAGGAAATTTAAAGTACCACGGTCAATATCCCTACATACGATTACGGATAAATCACATTATTATGACGGAAAGCTTTACGAGATATTTATCGACAGGGCTTTGAGAGAATTAAGGAACATCATCGTTGAACAGATAGAAGCCGGCAGCACTGCGATTGATATCGGATGCGGCACCGGCTCCTTGGTTTTCGATTTGGCTGAAAAGTGCAAATCTGTTATTGGCGTGGAACTTTCATCCAGAATGGTCAACCATGCAAGACGGCGCCGGAAGTCAAAGGGAAAGGACAATGTCGAGTTCATGCACGGGAATGCTGCAAGTTTGCCCCGCTTTCAAGACCAGCAATTTGACTATGCGACCATATCGATGGTGATTCACGAAATGAGGCCGGATTTACGCATGAAAGTTTTGAATGAGGCAAAACGCATTGCCAAAAAAATTATCATTGCTGATTTTGCCGTGCCGCAACCTTCCGGTTTTGCAGGAATTAGTACGTATATGGTCGAGCTTCTGGCGGGTATTGGACATTTTAAAGGCTTTAAGAACTTTCAAAGAAACAATGGACTGGATCGACTGCTCGAAAACTGCCATCTTTCCATTTGCCGTGAATCAGTAAACAAAAACGGAACGATAAGGGTTGTTGTTGCCCGTCAATAGACGAATGTTTGCTTTAAACGATGCAACGCCATTTCGACAGAGACGAAGGGAACGTCTATTCAATTGAACCCCCGTTATGCGTCCGGCGCCCTTCATATAGGGCATGCTGTCCATTACACCCACATAGATTTCGTTGCACGCTACAAGCGCATGAAGAGCAAAGACTGCATTAGTTGTACAAATAATCCCAAGTTATTTCATATTCGTAGAGGGGAATATCAAAATACTCAGTATATATTGTGTTGCCCTCTTGCCATGTCTTTTTTAAATAGTATCTATTATTTTCCAGCATATCGTCCATTTTCTGTTTCGTAAATAATATGTCGAGCTGTGGTTCAAGGAATATTAATCCCCTATCACTTGTATTAAAGGCAACTATGGCATGATCTTCTGGTGAAGTATTTAAATATACATATCCTGCATGTATATTTTCTTTATCCGCATTTTTAATAACATCAACTGAGAAGTTATGACAGACGTATGTGCTGGTATATTCATTTTCATCTGTTTTGTCCTGTTCGACAAATCTTTCTATTACGCTGTAAGTTGGGGCATTCGGAGCGGTAGCAGAAGAGGAGTATTTGCTAGAGAATTCTTTAAGCGTCTTCTCCGTCGCGCAACTCCAAGCGCAGTAATAATAAGTTTTCCCCTTGACTAAATTTTTATCAATAAAAACATTATTAGCCCCTTCATAAACAGTAATTCCATCACTCATGTTTTTTGGCATACTTCCCCCCTTTCTGACAATATGTATTTTATCCCCACCTTCTCCAATTTGCCAATATAATTTAATTTGGGTATAATCATATGGTTTAGCATGAAAAGAAACAGGTGCGTATGGTTTAGTGAGTGCAGAACTTATAGAATAAGATTGGGAGTATTGAGAAAAACCGCTTGATATCAAGAAATGCCAAGCTTTATAGTAATATAAGTGACCTGCTTGTCTATTACTATCTGTAAAGTATGTTCCAGTAGAATTGTATACTACTATGCCATCACTCCTATTTTCTGGAGTGTTGCCCTCTTTTCTAACAATAATGGTTCTCTCTCTATCTCCTCCGTTAACCCAAGAAAGCCCTATTTTTGATTCACTATAAGTCTCTGC
>CAZQQE010000041.1:0-10022 GCA_964595325.1 uncultured Thermoplasmatales archaeon
GATGTATATAATGCCGGAAATAAAAAGAAAGTTAGGAGGGAGTAAAAGTAATGAAAATTAAAAATGGGCTAGGCCGGAATCGAACCGGCGACCTTTGCCTCGTAAGGGCAACGTCATAACCCCTAGACCACTAGCCCGTTTCGTATCCGTAACTGCAAACACCCTCATATATTTTTTTCTTGCATTTTGCGATTTCGATGTGCAAAGGATTTATAATACAATTACATTTGTCGGGCAATGTTATCCGTAAAACGCCGCCGCCTCATAAGAGCAGAGGCAGAGACAAATCCCAGTTACGGGAAGGCACCTTCGAACAGGAGTATCGATGAGCTGATAGAGAACGGCGTTGTAATCGTTGACAAACCCGCAGGCCCCTCATCCCATCAGGTGAGTGCGTGGGTCAGGGACATCTTCGGAGTGGACAAGGCGGGGCACGGGGGCACACTCGACCCAAACGTTACGGGAGTCCTGCCTGTTGCGCTCTCAAACGCTACGAGGGCCATCGGCCTGCTCCATTCGGCCGGCAAGGAATACGTTACCGTCATGCGCCTTCACGGAGATAAAGACGAAGAGCAGATAAGGAAGGCATGCAGTCAGTTTGTCGGGAAAATCCGCCAGACGCCGCCCAAGGAGGCCGCCGTTAAGCGGGTTGAAAGGGAGCGGGAGATTTATTATATCGACATCATTGAGATAAAGGGAAGAGACGTTCTATTCAAGGTCGGGTGCGAGGGCGGAACATACATAAGAGTTCTGTGCGAGGATATCGGGAAGGCATTGGGGTGCGGCGCCCATATGCACGAATTGAGGAGGACAAGGGGAGGTCTCTTCGAGGAGAGCGATGCCCATACGCTTCACGACGTGCTCGATTCCTACATGTTCTGGAAGGAGGACGGCGACGAGGGCATAAAAAATATTATAAGGCCGATGGAGGATTTACTTGCCCATTTGCCTGCGGTGGTGATAAGGGACTCGGCTGTGGACGCATTGTGCCACGGTGCGTATCTCACTCTGCCCGGTGTGCTGCAGGTCGATACCGGCATAAATAAAGGCGAGGATGTCGCCGTAAAAACATTGAAGGGCGAGGGCGTTGCGATAGGCAGGGCACGTATGTCGACAAGGGATATGATGGAGAAAGATACTGGAATTGCGGCGGATATCAGGCGCGTGCTGATGAGAAAAGGTACATACCCTCCCATGTGGAGAAAACAAAAAAAATAATGCTGAGGTAGCCCAGCTCGGAAAGGCGCAGGCCTGGAGAGCCTGTGGGGCTCTGCCCCTCGAGGGTTCAAATCCCTCCCTCAGCGTTTTTTTAATAATAATAAAATGGAGCTCAATTAAAATTACATTTAACGACTTTTTTTAAACAGCTCGGCGATGGCACTTGTGGACGGACGGCTAATGGTTGGCAAGGCAAAGAGCTTTCTGGAGTTGATTAGACCAGTAACGGTCATACTCGGACTGATGGGTGTTTTTGTCGGCGGGATTCTGGGCGGCTTCCAGTTCGTTTCGCTAAATCTGTTTTTTGCCATGATTGTTGTTGTTTTTATGGTGGCAGGTGCCATGGCACTCAATGATTATTTTGACATAGATATTGATAAAATCGCGCACCCGCATAGACCGATTCCGTCCGGGAGAGTATCACCAAAGGGAAGTTTGCAATTTGCATATGTATCCTTCTTTATTGCATTGCTGCTCTCAATGGTCATTAACATGCTCAGTTTCGGAATAATAATTTTCAGTACAGTGCTTCTGGTATTATATGAAAAATATTTTAAGAATATCGGCTTGGCGGGGAACATCATTACGGCTTTTATCTCAAGCATGGCATTGATTTTCGGCGGCGCTGCCGTCGGGCAGGCGCAGAATGCTATGATATTGGCCGTTATGACATTTCTGATTATGCTGGGCAGAGAAATATTAAAGGACGTGGAAGACATTGAAGGCGATATTCTGACAAGAGTGACATTGCCAATGAAAATCGGAAGGAAAAACGCCCTTTATGCAGGATGTCTTGCTATAATTGCCACTGTTGTTTTAATACCTGTACCTTACTGGTGGAATATTCTCAGTTTGTGGTATATCGTTATCATCATTGCAGCCAGCACACTATTCATTTACTCCATAGCATTGGTTCTCAAAGACATAAAAAATATCGGCACGACAATAGAGATTTTGCGTTCTGGAAGTGCTTTTGCGCTAATCGGATTTATCGTCGGGGTGCTAACATAATTTTGCTAACTAGTTACACTACCTGTCATGCCGAAAGTCCCTCGGCATGAATTTTCTTTGCCCGGAAAATACATCGTAAAAACACAAAATTTTATGGATAAATAAGTATGCACAAATCTCCTGTACGTATAGTACCTATCAATTTCAAAATATATATCAAACGTTAAAAATGGAAAGGGGATATACTCTGGAAGCTAATGGATCAAACCGTCTTTGAGAGATTCTATTCGAAGGTGTTCACAATTCCGAAAAAAAGGATTTCGGTAACACTGGGTATTATAACCATATTGTTTGCATCTCTGCAGTATGGGTTGGCAAGGGAATTCTTTGCCCGCCGCTATATAGCCCTTGGGCTGATTCTCATCATATTGATTCTTATTCTTGGCAGGACGATAAAGCTTGCGTTCAACGGCAGAAGAATTTTCTTCTTGGCCCTGCTGATTTTAATTTCCATTGAGATTTTTGATTTCATAGCATTTCATTTCGGAACGCCTTACCTGATTTCCCTCACGCCTGCTTTCGTATCGTCTTTCCTCACCATCATTCTTTATTTTTCGTCGGAGGCGGATGAGGACCGAGTTTATGCCGTATCCCTTATCATGATTCTACTGATATATCCGTTCAATTACAGGTATTCCTTCGATGCACCCAGTCGCTTCGATTTTTATATTCTTACATTCACCTATATTTTCATAGCATCGGTGGGCGTTTTTCTGGGATACCTTTACATACGTTTTCTCGACAGAGATTTTGGATTTAACCTGAAAAATCTGCTGAGGGCTTTTATTCTGTTCTGGCTTACATCCAATCCTTCGCACATCGAGAAAAAACTGGATGAGGTGGGAATGATGAAGAAGGGGTGGGTGAGATGCCTTTCAATCGGAAATGCAAAACTAGTTTCAAACTCTTTCCACCCGGGGCCCTTCAGAAATATCGGAGGAGCCAGTATGGTGAAGAAAATTCTCGATATGGGCAATACGATGTACCTCCACTCGGCAGCCACCCATGACGAAAACATAGTGAGCGGGAAAGAAGTTGAAAAGCTGATAAATAATATCATCTGCAACTGCAAAACGCTGAGTGCAAGGAAACCCTATGAGGTAAAAAATGAAGGATATAAAATCACGGTTTTTCCTTTTGATATCTTCCGTTTAATGATTGTGAGTGGAATAAATGCCATAGATGACCTTCCTCCAGAAATACAGGAATTTGCCGATAAATTCGGTGACGTGCTTGTATGCGATGGGCACAACTCTTACAAAAGGGGATATTCTATTGCAGGAGAGGAAGCCCAGAAAATCGAATTGCTCATAGAAAAAGCCGCAGGAATTGAGACGGAGAAAAGCAAAGTCATGTACTCATTTTCAAAAAGAAAAGTCGATGCTCCCAATATATGCGGGTATCTGGCACTGTTGATTCTGGATTATGAAGGAGAGAAATATGCAATTTTCATGATAGACTCGAATAACATTGAAAAAAACTTCAGGGCGAAAGTGGAGCAATTTTTTATGGACAGGGGTATTAAGTCGGTTGTTATTTCTCCTGATGACCATCTAAAAACAGGCATGCCGCCCAAGCTGGAATACGATCCGGCAGGTGCGGATGAAAGAGACGGCAACGCAGTATTTGATTTTTTGAAAGGAATAGACTTCGAAAGTTTGAGAGAGGCAGATGGGATAGGCTATTGCAAAAAGGATGTTGAGGCAAAAATAATCGGCGGCAAATTCTTCAAAAATTTGGAAAATGCAATTCTCAAAATAGGTGGAAAAGCGGTGGTTATTTTCTTCATAGTTATATCTCTCCAGCTCGTGCTGGCAATGATTATCGGTATGATTCTCGTATGAAGCGGAGGAATAACATTTTAACCCCGAAAGTAATTACAATGTGGGCATGGATAAAAAAGGAAAATTGATGGCTGCAGGCATCGTATGCATTCTAACTGCCGTCTCATATGCACCGGTTTCTTCCTTGATGTCATCCGATTTCGGTGGAAATATCTTGTATGTCGGTGGGGACGGTCCCGGGAACTATACGACCATCGGAGATGCAATATCTGCTGCGGATAATGGCGACACCATTTTTGTATATGGCGGCAACTATAGCGAGCATCTAAGCGTTGATAAAGCCATCAATATCACGGGGGAGGGAAGCGGCACCACAATTATTGACGGGGGCGGGGACGGCATGGTGGTTCAGCTGCTCGCAGACAACATAAAAATCAGCGAATTTACGGTCAGGAACGGAGGTTTTAACCAGAGTGACGGGCTTGTGATGTGCAGGGGAGATGGAACCGCTGTCACTGGCGTGATAGCAGAAGGAGGATATTATGGATTCGAGGTGAATGCATCCGGCTGCAGGCTGGACGGCAATACAATGATAAACTGCCACGAGGGAATATTTGTTGAAGGGGGGGAGGGAAACGTTGCGAGCAATAATACGATGCTTGACCAGTGGGGAAGATGTATTGAAGTGGGTAATGCGGCAGCCAACACCACCGTGAGGGGAAACCATTTCAAAAGTGTCGAACTGGGACCTGCATCCCTCGGTGGGCGGCATACTATCTTTGACCATAACATGGTTGAAGGAGACGAGAGCAGCATATACACAGGAGTATATCTCGCGGGGAGGCATATGTTGATAAGCAACAACACCTTCATCCACTGCGGCCTTTCCGATTTTTATGACTACGTTTCGTGCACGGCGTACAACAACACCGTCAATGGAAGACCACTGATATACATGGAAGGAGTGTCGCACGGGGTAGTGGAGGATGCAGGTCAGGTGTTTCTGATAAACTGTTCGAACATCACGGTAAACGTGAAGGACATAAGTCAGGTTTCTGTGGGCGTATTTCTTTTCAATAGTCACGAATGCACCATTTCGTCAAGCAACATATTCAGCACCTGGGCAGGAATACGTCTCTTCAAATCCACCAACAATGTGATTTCAGAAAATGATATTCTTTCCGCTGAGTATGCAGGAATAGACCTTGCTCCTTTCAGCGACAACAACACAATTTCCCGTAATGCCGTTATAAACAGCAGTCGAGGCATATATGTGTGGTCGGATTACAATGATATACACGGCAATAGCATGGATAACAACTCATTTTGCATCAACCTCGATTACGGAAGCGAGAATAACATGATACGCAACAACACCATCGGGAACAATTCCATAGGAATACTGCTGTGGCAGGAGAGCAGAAACAATTCCGTTGAGGATAACAAAATTGCTTATAATGATGTAGGAGTAGAGCTGGTGTACAATTGCCAGGGAAATACTATCGAGGGGAACACCATTTCCCACAACACCCGCGGCATAAGCATGTCCTCGTCAAATGATAATACAAGGGTTGAAGGAAATACCATTTCTGAAAATATGTGGGGAATCAGAGTTGGCTCGAAATATAATATCATCACCGGCAATGCATTTCTTGGGAATACAGTAAAAGATGCGACTTTTTTCTATAGTAAAGGTCTCGCATTCAATAACTGGAATGGAAATTACTGGGAACGAGCGCATCTTTTGCCAAAACCGATATTCGGCTGGCGCATCCCGTTTCCGTGGGTGAATTTTGACCTGCGGCCGCTGCTGGCGCCCCCAACAAAATAATCCGTAAGTGGTTCAATCCCTGCTTTCGGGATACCATCTGCAATCCTTTTTGTCCATAGGGCATATATGTTTGGTCTTGCAAGGCGGGCCCGCATTTTCGAAAATTACTGGAGCGACTTTTCTCACAAGCCCTAACATTTTCCATGCCAGGGCGCGAATTTCCCACTGAGCATGGAGGCAGCAACGTAACTCAAAAAAATTCAAAAGGGAACGGGCGTTCATGGACACCATTATTTGCGTGCAGGCAGCATTGGGGAGAACATAGCGGGCGTCCTCAACCGGAACAACCTCCTTGAACTTATCGTATATGCCCCATATTTTTTCCATCATCTCTTTATACTCTTTTTCCGCGCCGGCCGTTACAATCGAAGGCGGAGTTACATAATCCATCTCGCTCTCGACATAGCGCTGCGATTGCTGGGAGTACGATGCGATGCGGTGGCGGACGAGCTGGTGTGTCAATGCACGGGAAACGCCCGATATTGCAAACGTGAAATAAGCATGCTCGATGACACTTTCATGACCCAGTTTTATCACATACCTTAAAATGTTCTTAAGCTGCTTCTCATCGCTTCTTTTCAATTCTTCGATGCCGCCCTTGTAGTGGGTTAGTTTTGCAGCCATGGCGGATATCAATTCGCCTTCGTGAGTATATGCCAGCAGTTCGACTTTCAAAGTTATTCCCTCTCTCGTATAAGGTCAAGCAGCCCGAAAGGCTCGTCTATTCTGGAAAGTTCCTTCTTTTCTATTATCGGAATTCCCTCTATGCTCTTCTTCGATGAGGATTCTATCAGAAAGACGGAATGCCGTTCGACGACTCTGGAAATGTTGGACATTATACGCGCCCTTTCTGCAATTCTCCTGTCGTTTGTCCCCACAAGCAGAAGTTCATCCATAAGCTTTGAAAGTGCATTGAAAGGAGAACGCAACGTGGGCAGTATGGAAGCGCCCATAGATTCCACCATGGAAAGCATATCGTCCGTGATACGGCGTTCCACCTCGAACTCATATTCATCCATAAATTCCATCAAGTCGAGGGGCTTCAGGATTTCCTCTCCGAGAAACGAGCCGATTTTTTCCGCAACTTCTATGGTGGCTCTCTCACCCTGCTCGTACATTCTTATTGTCCTTCTCGAAACGCCCGCTGCCCTTGCAAGCTGTCCCAGAGAGATTCCTTTCTCCTCCCTCAACTGCCGTATTCTCTCCCCGTCAAGATTGGCGTAAAAGCCCCCGGGGGCGGCGGTGACCACAGGCGTCATTCCTCTGAGGCAGTCATTCAGCGTTCCGTAGGTCAGTATGGGAACCTTGTATCGGTAATACAGGGTCTCATCCTCAAGAGGGCCGGAACTCGTTCTGTTCCCTATAAGAAGCGGAACCGCCTCGAGATGCTTTGCAAGCAGGAGAAGCTCCTTGGCAACGTCTTCGCTGAGTGCGTCTATGTTGTTAAGCACCTTCACGACCAGCAGGGTGTCATCCCTTCGGGCAACGAAGTCGAAACTGGACGGCCGTATGGTGCATATGTCGGATACGTAGAATCCTGCTCTTGCCAGCAGGTTTCTCGTGTCTGCCAGCAGCTCTTTTTTCATCAAACTAAAATACTACTTCCTTATATAAAAAATTTGTGTGGCTTGGAATAGACGATACCGACTCGAGAAAAGGGATGTGCACGACCCATCTGGCGGGGGACATGATAGTCGAGCTGAACAACCATGGTATGGATATAATAGGCATGCCCCGCCTCGTGCGCCTCAACCCCAACATTCCTTGGAAAACAAGAGGCAACGGAGCAATAGCAATACAATTCGGAAAGGGAGGCGGAGAAAGAAAGCAGATAGGGTATATTGACGGAAAAAGATACTGCTACAGCAGAAGAATCTCCGATGGAAAGGTGGACATTGAGAAACTGGCGAAGGCATTGGACAAACTGGTAAGGAAAAAGGCGATGCTCGACGGTGAACAGACGAACCCCGGTCTCGTGCTTTCCGAAAGAAAGATGCCTTATCACCTTTACAAAAAAGCAGTCAGGAGCATTGTTACCATTGGCGAGGTGAAAAGCATCCTGCAATCCATGAATGCGTTATACATTCCCTACAAGAACGGGAGGGGGCTCATCGGGGCGGCGGCAGCGACAGCATGGCATCCGTACGACAGAACGTATGAGCTGATAACATACAGGAACGGAGGAGAGCGGTGGGTTGAAGAGCAATCGGTGAAGGAAATGGATAGGGCCCTGAAGAAAACTTTTGACAATTATGATTATGAAAACCGGCATATTCAGATAATGCCAAACTCGCCGTGCCCTGTCATGTACGGCGTAAGAGGAGATGATGAAAACGAACTGCCGGAAGCCATGAATATCGTCGTATCGGCGGAGATAAAAAGATGGTTGCTTTTCGAAACTAATCAGGGAACAGATGAGCATCTCCAGAAAAAGAAAATAAAAGACGTAAAGCCGTACGAATCGGCAATCGTCACGGGAAAGGTGCACAGAGAGCCCGTTACAATAAAAGGAGGGCATGTCATTTTTTCCATCTCGGATGGCAATGGAAATGAACTGGAGTGCGCCGCCTACGAGCCCACAAAAAATTTCAGGAATCTGGTCAGGCAGCTCCGTGCGGGTGATGTCATAACCTTATACGGGGGCGTAAGAGAAAACCCGCTCACTCTGAATATCGAAAAGATGAGGATTCGCAAACTTGTGGAAATATACGAAAAGAAGGAAAATCCCATCTGCAAAAAATGCGGCAAGCACATGAAGTCGGCAGGAAAGGGAAAGGGCTACCGCTGCCCCGTATGCGGCGCCACCGCCGGGGAAGAAGATGCTGTTTTCGAAAAGGCGGACAGAAAAATAAAGCCGGGATTTTACGAAGTTCCTGCTGTTGCGAGAAGGCATTTGTCAAAACCTATTAAAAGATTCAATCCATCTCAAAATATACGTTGAATATAGTGCCCCTCTTTTCCCCATCTTCCATCCGGTCTTTTATCTCTATCCGTCCTCCGTAACTTTCAACCAATTTTTTGACCAGATACAATCCCAGCCCGCTCCCCGGGCTTCCCCGCCTCTTTATCCCGGGTTTGAATATCCCTGCCTTCAACTCATCCGGAATCCCTTTGCCGTCATCCTCAATGCTTATTTTGCATAAATTTTTTCCATCCCTTTTTTCCTTATCGCAGTATATTGAAATTTTCTTGCACCTGCCGTGGATAATGGCATTCTGGATGAGATTGGAAAATATATTCTCTATCAAAGGGCCAGCTTTCACTATGGCGCGGCTTTTTTTATAGTCTATTTCCACTCCGAAATCTTCGGCCTGCTGCAGATTCGTTTTTACCGCCCGAGATATGACTTCATCTATTACGACTGGAGAAATCTCTACCTTTCCTTCTGCCTCGCGCAACTCTCTTATCTTCTTGATTAAGTCCGTACTTGCCTTTGCAGCGTTTAATGCATTTAATACCAGACTTTTCTGCTCCGGGTCAAGGTCCGTGCTCTCCAGAATTTCAAGATTTCCCTGCACGACCATGTTCCTATTTGCAACATCATGGCGAAGAAGCGAGTTGTAAAATTCCTTTTCCTCCTCCGCCTCTCTTTTTTCTGTGATATCTCGGTATATGCCGAAGATGCCCACCTGATTTCCATCAACGAATATGGGGGCGCCCAGCAGGGAAACGGGAACAGATGAGCCATCCTTTCTTCTTCTCACCGTTTCCATGACCACTGTTTCTCCTTTCATGACTTTTCTTGTAACGTCTCTTCCCTCTTTTTCTTTTTCATCCGGAAGTATGAAATTATCCAGATTTTTCCCTTTTATCTCGTCCAGTTTGTACCCAAATAGCCGTATAAATGAGGGATTCACATCGATGACATTATGGTCCTTATCAAGCGATACGATTGCCTCGGGAGAACTCTCAAATAATGCCTGAAAATACGTTTTTTGTTTCTTCAGCTCTTCTTGGTTTTTCTTTCGCTCCGTGACGTCTCTTACTGTGACAAAGCCGCCTATTATTTTTCCGTTCCATGTGATCGGAGATGTGTTTATCTCTGTATCCAGCACTCCCTCTTCATGCTTCAGCCCGATTTCCAGATTGGTGATTTTTTCGCCTTTTGTTGTTTTTTTGATTGCTTTTTTAAGGGCTGAACGGAACTCCCTTGCAACAAAATTCTGGAATTCCTGCCC
>CAZQQE010000042.1:0-10005 GCA_964595325.1 uncultured Thermoplasmatales archaeon
TGCCCGCATCAAATATAACCGCATCTATCCCGGCCCTGCCGGCGTATATGCCTGCTGCATATCCCGCGCTTCCTGCACCTATTATCGCTAGCTCCATGTCCATGGAACCGTCATGCGCCCGCCGGATTTAAAAATTACTGTTCTTCAAAAATATTCTCATCTCTGACATAGTTCAGTACGGATGTGCTCATCCCTCCCTCGATGGCTTTTGCCACATCATCCTTCAAAAATATTTTTATTTCTTTTTTGCCCGATGAAAATACTGCACTGACTCTGCTGTCTTCTTCAAATTTTATTCTGTTCCTCGGAAGCAGAGTTGAAAAGATTATGCCGTCTATCACGTCTATCATATCCTTCCTGCCGTGTACGGTCACTCCTTCCACCTTCATTTTTTTGAGAGCGTATTTCCCCATCTTCATTCCGACCACGGCGTAGCCGCTGTGTAAGGGTTCGCTCTTCGAAATTCTGTAAAGGTCTGAAAAAAGTTCGGACTTTGTGTCTCTCAGTGTCGGTCTTGAAGCTCTCGCTTCCTCCGTATTGCTAAAGTCTATTTCCGCAGTCACTGCCCCTTCTTTCAGGTATTTTCCTCTGGCGATGAGATTGCCTTTTGGCCCGTACACCTGCCCGCCGCCCCAGAAAACGAGGTTCTCCTGCGTTCCCACCAGATTTGAATATGCTATAAATGTGGTATTTTCAATGGCTCTTGCCGGCAGCACCTTTTCAAAGAATTCCTGGGTTGTCGTAGGCGAGGCCGAGATGCATATTATCATATCCGCCCCCTTTAAAGCAAGTCCTTTCACAAGCTCGGGGAAAAATAAGTCGTAGCATATGCACATTCCTATTTTGCCGTACGCCGTTTCGAATATCGGCATGCCGTCTCCGGGGGCAAAATAGAATTTTTCCTCGAAGGGGCCGAAGTTCGCAAGGAATGATTTTCTGTAAATGTTAACCTGCCCGTCGGGATGAACCATGACTGCAGCATTCGAGATGACACCTTCTCTTTCCTTAAATGGCATTCCGAAAACAACATGACAACTTCTTTCAGAGGCGATTTTTTTAACTGCATTTATCGAAGGCCCGTCGGCATCCTCCGCCAGCTCCCTGAATTCATCTCTGCAGCTGTATCCCGTCAACGCCATCTCGCCGAATACGTACATGTCCGCCGCCTCCGCTGCAATAACTCTCTCCATTTTCTTCAAATTCTTCTTTTTGTTGCCGACCACGGGCTTCATGTTTGCCAGACATATCTTCATTTCAAATCCCAAAAGAATATATTGCTCCTGAATATAACATTATCCATATGCTCGAGATTGACCCGGAGAGGACCGCCGAGTCGGTAATGGAGTTCATACGCAGTTATACGGAGAATGCAGGAGTAAAAAGCGTTGTCATAGGTCTGTCCGGCGGTCTGGACTCTGCCGTCGTGACAAAACTCGCATCGCTCTCTTTGGGTAAAGAGAATGTTCATGCCCTTTTCATGCCGGAGTTATCGACACCGATGGAGGACTTCGAGCATGTGCGTCTTATCTCTGATACGTTCGGCGTGGAGTACGAGACCATAGACATTTCCCCGCTCATACATTCCATAAAGAAGATATATCCCCACGACATGGACGAGGTAACCCTCGGAAATCTGAAGTCAAGGCTGCGAATGCTTTTATGGTACGGCTATTCCAATTTGAAGAGAAGCCTTGTATGCGGCTGCTCCAATAAAACCGAACTCCTCATAGGATATTTCACAAAATACGGCGACGGCGGAAGCGATTTCATGCCCATCGGCGATTTGTACAAAACGCAGGTATACCAGCTGGCGGAATATCTCGGCATACCGGAACCCATACTGAAGAAGCCTCCGTCCGCCGGGTTGTGGAAGGGGCAGACGGACGAGCAGGAGCTCGGCATTCCGTATGAAAAACTTGATAAAGTTTTATACGGTATAGAGAGAAAGATGCCCATTCAGAAAATAGCCATGCTTGCGGATGTTGACGAGGGTGAAGTAAAAAGAATAAAGACAATGCGTAAAATAAGCCAGCACAAAAGAAGTATGCCCCTCATACCCAAAGCAGGATTGAGAACGGTAGCCCTTGACTGGCGCTCCCCCGTGCAGGAGGAATAACTGGTAGTAAGATTGTTATGCTATGGCGTTATCCAGTTCGTCGTATTGGTTGTAAAGGATTTTAAGCGCTTCGGTAAAAGCCCTTCTTGCCGTCAGCGAGCCGTCCGTTTCAAAGTGGAATATGATTTTGTTCGGGTTTCCCTGCACTTTTATTGCACCCTTGCCGCATATCTCCGAGCAACTTTTGCACAGACTGCATGCCTCTATGTTTTTCACAACGAGCTTGCCCTTCTTTGATGCAAGAACGTCTCTGGGGCATGCTTTTACGCATTCCATACAGTTGTTGCAATCCTCCGTTATCTTTATTTCCGGATAATAAGTGTAGCCGGCGCCGGACACGGCCTGCCATTTTGCATGCTCCTTTCCCGTGCCCAGCTCAGCTTCCGCCTCCAGTATTATTCTCTGGTTTTTAAGAAGTCTGACTATGGGAATTTTATCGTCTTTGACGGCCCACATCGGGTCTTCTGCCTTGAGGTCTCCGGAATAAACGGTGCATTCTCCTTCCTTGCTTAACGTGTAATGCACGACACAGCTCGGGCATCCCTCGCCGCCGCAGCTGCATTCATTTCGGGGGACAAGCAAATCCAGATCCGTCGGGAGGGGTATCATTGCAAGCCGGTGGGCTATTATTTCATCAAAAAGAGCGGATGTATTATCATATATTGTAACGTTCTCTATTGCAAGTTTGGGCACGTTTGTCATCAGTGTTCTTCTAATCGCATTTACAAAATCCGGCGTTGTGTCTTCTATAAGCACTTTTATGTAGTCGTCTTCGTCTTCAATAAATTTAAGTTTCATACCCTTCTTCCCCTTTTACCGCCTTTCTCGCGACAGCCGTCATGGGGAACGGGAGTTACATCCTCTATCCTTCCAATTTTCATGCCGGCGCGGGCCAGCGCCCTTATGGCCGCCTGCGCCCCCTTGCCGGGATTTTTCGACCTGCCTCTTCCTATTCCCCTGACTTTTATATGGATGGAATCTATCCCCTTATCTTTCAGGGCTTCGGCGATTCTCTGTGCTGCCTGCATTGCTGCATATGGCGAGCCCTCATCCTTGTCGGATTTTACAATCATACCGCCTGTGCATTTTGCAAGTGTTTCCGCTCCGGTCAAATCAGTTGCGGTAATTATCGTATCGTTATGCGATGCAAAAATATGAGTTACTGCCCATTTTCCCATTTTATGCCTCCTTCTTGATTTCCATTTCTTTCACTTCGGTTGTTATTTCATTTTTCTGCTCTGCCTTCGGTCTCATGGGATGCATTTCGTCGCTGAACGGCGAGGATGCCACATATTTTATTTCTCCTTCCTCGCTTTTTTTCACCATGTATGAGGGAACTCTTACCTTTCTCCCGTTAACGGCTATATGCCCGTGTATTATCATCTGCCGTGCCTGTTGTGCGGTGTAAGACAGCCCGTGAAGGTATACCTGCGTCTGCAATCTTCTTGCCAGAATATCTTCTATCGTAAGGGCGAGAATATCATCCAGCTGGGAATTGGGTGGCAATATGCCCAGAGTAATCATTCTCTGCAGAAGTTCTTCTTTTTCCTTTTCCGTCTGCTTCTCTCCTGCGCCCACAAACAAATCTCTTGCATGCCCTCTTATCTTCCTCAGAAAAGTCTCAGCCCTCCATATCTCTTTTTTATTTTTTAACCCGTACTTCTGAACAAGTTCTTTCTCCCTCTCTATCCTTTCTGCTTCCCACGGATGAGAAGGTGTCTCGTATTTTTTTCTCGGAAATTTTGGATCGCCCATATTCTACACTCCTCACTTTTTATTGGCCACTTTTCTTCTGGAAACTCCGACGGTCAGGCCGGACCGTTTGTTTGCTCTTGTTCTCTGTCCCCTTACGGATAAACCCTTCTCGTGTCTTATGCCTCTGTACGACCGTATCTTCTTCAGCAGGTTGATATCATCTCTTTTTACCAGATCTATTTCCGCCCCTATGAGATGTTTGTCCTCGCCGGTTTCTCTGTCCTTTCGACGATTTTTCATCCATTCCGGAGTCCACTCGTTCACTTTTGCCAGCGTCTCATTGATTTTTTCTATATCCTCATCGGAAAGATTTCCTATCTTCACGGATTCATCCACTTCCGAATATTTGGCAATAAGTTTTGCCATTGAGTTTCCAACGCCTTTTACCTGCGTAAGAGCGTATCTGACCGGCTTATTACCATCCACGTCGGTCGATGCAATACGTACAATGTACTTAAATTCATCTTCTTCTTTCTTAGCCATGATTAGCGGGATAAATATCGATGTCATATTTAATATTTGCTGAGGTTGTCCCGGGTAATGCGTCATGGTAAGGCAAAACCAGTTTTTTATCCGGGGATGATTTAAGGCATGAGCACACCATTAGTTTTATAAACGGAAATGCAATGTAGCGACGGTATCATGTCACGAAAACCAGCAAGAATGTACAGAGAAATAAGAGGAAGGCCCACTACCAGAAAGGAATATCTCGGCGGTATTCCCGGTTCCAGAATAACGCAGTTTAATCTCGGTAATCAGGAGGGAGTTTTTCCCGTTTCCATATCGGCCGTCGTTGAGGAACAGTGCCAGATACTAAACCGTGCTCTTGAAGCAGCACGTATAGCAGCCAACAGATACATCACCAAAAAGGCAGGGCGAATGAATTATTTTATGAAAATAAGGATATACCCTCATGTGGTGGTCAGGGAGAACAAGCAGGCGACGGGCGCAGGCGCAGACAGAGTTTCTCAGGGTATGAGAAAAGCTTATGGCAAGCCGGTGGGGACTGCAGCGAGAGTACGCCCCGGCCAGAAGATAATCACCATAAGCACTACCGATGAGCATATGGAGGATGCGAAAGTGGCTTTGAAAAGGGCGATAGCAAAACTTCCGACTCCATGCAGAATAGAAGTGGAGAAGCTGACATAAATATGTCACTCAACAGCAAGGTTTTTGTATCCAAATACATTTACTTCCTGAGATAAATGTCATACGGTAGCGAGCACACGGGAGGAAAAATTCTTTATGGGCGTGTACGGTCGGAGTTACATTTGCTGGAGAGGCACATGAAAATGCTCCGAATCATCATGGATGAGGGGCCTGTGGGAATAATAAAACTTTCGGAATCTACCAACCTTCCGCAGCACAAGGTAAGGTACTCCCTCCGTATACTCGAAGAAGAGGGACTTATAAGACCATCCCCAAAAGGGGCAACTCCGACTGATAAAACATACGAATTCATGCTCGAATTCAAAGACCTGCTGGAAGAACTGGAAGGGAGAATAGAGGAACTGAAAAAAACACTATGAAAGCCGCGGTAGCTCAGTTTGGGAGAGCGCCAGACTGAAGATCTGGAAGCCGAGGGTTCAAGTCCCCCCCGCGGCACTTTTATTGTTCATGGACATATGGCGGGAAATATGGAAAAGAGAAGTGCGGCATCACTGCTTTCCTTTGCAGATTCGTTTACCATAGTGAACGGCTTGCTCGGATTATTCTCCATTTTTCTGGCGATGTCCGGGGAGATGAGATGGGCGTCATTCTTCATTCTGCTGGCGGTGCTTGCGGACGGGATGGACGGTATGGTGGCGAGAAGATTGGGCAGCGGCATCGGCGAGTACATGGATGAATTTTCGGACATGATTTCGTTTTGCGTTGCCCCTCTTGTCATAGTTTATGCCGCTTACAACATTTCATTCGGAATTACCGCGAAAAATATTGCCATGTTGTTTTCGTGCGGAATGTTTTTTCTGGGCGGAATGCTTCATTTGATACGCTATCACATAGGGGATGAGAAATATTTTGTTGGAATTGCGACTCCTGCGGCGGCGATAACAGCCGTGGCGTTGGTTCCCCTTTCCCTTCAGTGGTGGTATACCGCATTGACATTATTCCTCCTTTCCATTCTGATGATGTCCAGCATACCCTATCCCAAAATTAAAGGAAAGCTCTCCATTCCGGCGGTCGCCGTAATACTGCTGGCAATTATATTCTGGGAGAAGTTGTATATTCTCTTGCTGGCAGGCATGGTTGCATACATACTGTTCGGGCCGGTATATATCAATATTGCCAAACGGGCATCACCTCGACCGTATCGTCGATAAGTCAATAATACGTCGAATTTTTGAAGAAGGTGAGGTCTATGTTGTCCCAGTCATCGTAGTCGTTCCTGCCATGGCTGCCGTCCGAGTAGTCAACCAAGGAAAAAGCATAGCGATAGTTCAAGCAGCTCTTGTAGTTGGCATATTTCCACCATCCCTCATGCTGGAAGGTGTTGCAACTCTCGTTGTCGATTCCCCCGAATGTATACTCAAACAGCCCGAGGTTGTGGCCCAGTTCGTGCATGAAAAGGCTTGCGGTGGAAAGTTCCCTCTGGCTTTCTCTCACCCGCCAGTTGTATATGTATTGGATGGCAAGGACAAAGCCGTCGAGGTTGTCCAGCCCCTGGAACGAATATCCGCCCCTTGTTATGGCTCCGTACGAGCAGAATATGACGTAATGGAACACACCCTTTCTTTCATTCAGCATGTTGTTGTGGAGGAAGTACTTCCAATAGATATCGTTTGTATCGTGGTATGTTATTTTTTTCTTGTACGGAATGAGTTCCCCGCCGCCGCCCATGCTGCCGTCGTCTATGTGCATCATTATGTTGTGCCGGGTAAACGAGGAATACAGCAGTTGCTTCGATTTTTCGGGAAGGTTATATTCCTTTCCGTTTTTGTCCAGCATGTTGTCAACCTCCATGAATATGTCCTTTCTGAACGGGTCGGAAAGCCACTTCGACTGTTGCCATTCCTGAACGTTCGTCAATCCGTCTTTGTCGGGGTCCATGGCAGACTGGTTTTCCCATACGAGGGGGTTGTATCCCCACTTGTCTTCCCATTCTATTGGCACGCCGTCGCCGTCTTCGTCGCTGCCGCTGTCGTTCACCTTCGGGTCCGTATGGTAAACGTTTGTCTCCTCCCAGTATGTCAGCCCGTCGCCGTCATAGTCGTTGAATTTTATATCGAACCACATCTCATAGCCGTTTTCCATTACGTGACCGCATCCGTCTTCGTCTCCCACGTAGTCATCCCCGAACCATTCTCCCCGTTCCATGTTGTAAACCAGATTTACCGTCATGACCTCCTTGCTGGACAGCATTCCCTTCTCGAAAAGATGTATGGAAAGAGGGATGTTCTCCTTGTCATCGGGCACGTTCTGCACGGCTTCCCATTTCGGGTAGATGTCAAAGCCTTTCATCGCATCGCTTTCGTTATCCATTCCGTATATATCCGTCGTGAGAAATACATTCTTGCTTTCCACATCGATGTTTCTTATCCTGAGTACTTTCACTTTCAATTTCAAATCAACAAGAGGATCCCAGTCACCCATCTTAATATATGTGATGGTGCCGCCGGCAGGGGCAGCATTTCCTTCATCTCCGCCGATGCCGGCATGGCTATCATGTATGCCATGCAAAATTTTTATAAAATTGCTGTCGAAAGCCACAGGTTTCAAAAGCCACGGTCTGTAGCTGACTTTGCCCAATACGGACGCAACCCTGTTTTTGAGACGGGGACCGGCTATAGAGCCCCACCAGTTGAATCTTGCATTCCCTGTACTGAGTTTTGAATACAGCCCGTACATATGGTTGCCTGCAATATTGTTGAAGTTGACTCTGTTCATAAGGCATTTCTCGAAATATATGCCGTATCTGTTGCGGGTTACATTGCAGTTGTACACTTTATTGCCGTAGGAGTTCTCGAATCTTATTCCGAAGCGGCTGTCGTTTACTATACATCCTGTTACTTCGTTTTTGTTGCAGTTTACGAACCTCAGAGACCATACATTGTGATTTATGGCGGAATTTGTTATGTAATTGCCGTCCGAGTTGAACAAAAATATTCCTCCCTCGTTTCCGCTGTTTTTGTATACGTTGCAGCCGTGTATTTTATTGCCGGACGAGTTTTCCATGTATAAGCCCACGCCGTTGGTATGGAACGCACATTCATAAATTTCGTTGCCGGAGGCGCCGAGCGATTCGATTCCCATCCCGTTTTTGTAGAAAATGCAGTTGCTTATTTTGTTTCCGTCGGATTGGATTTCGATTCCGTTTCCGTTTTCATATACTTTACAATTCTTGATTTCATTTTCATGCATGCTCAACAATATTCCGTTTCTACTTCCGTACAGCACACAATTCTTGATTTCATTTTTGGCTGACGATATTTTGATGAGTGCATCATCCTCCCCTCCGCCGCCGTTTCTTATCGTAAGGTTCGAAATTTCCGTATTGCCGGAATTTATTTTAACGGCGCTACCGTTATGGACTGCATCTATTATCGTGGAATCCATGGATTTGCCCGCCAGCAGGAGGGGCTTTGTTATTACAACGTGTTCGTGATAGACGCCGGGAAATATGTAAATTTCGTCGCCGCTGCTTGCATTGTTTATTGCTGCCTGAATGGTTGTGTAATTCCCCGCCGCCCCGCCCCCGACATACAATATTTTTGCATGGGCCTCGTCAATGCCCGTTATTCCCACGGATGTCAAAAGCAGGAGAAAAGTGACAACGAAAGCAAATTTCTTCATGTGCCTCACCGTATTCAAAATTAAAAAACGGTTTAAATAATTATGGATAACTTGACTTCACCACCCCATTGCCATGATGAAAAGTTTATGTACATTATAAATTTCACTCAATCGGGTGTGAGGGGTTTTTTATTTAAATTTTTAAACTTGTGAGTATTTTCCTTGTTTTGGGGGGAAATTTTTTTGAATATACGTGAAGTTTTTTAAGGTCAAATTCATCTACATCCATATCATCAAATAATGATTTTACCATAGCAGTACTCATATCCCTACTTTTCGCATGACGGATATATATAAAATCAAGCAGTGCTTTCTCTGGCTCAGCAACCTGCACTATATCTTCCTTTTTGTACCCCCAGAAAAGGCTTTTGTGTATCTGGTGATATTCATAGGTTGCTCCTTCTGTCCTGTATGCGTATGGAAGTTTTGTAGTTACGAGGGTGAGTGTGTACACTGCTTGGCTTAAAATTCCTTGTTTGGAAAGGGCATACTCCATGGAGAGATATGAAGGGTATCTCAAAATCATGGCAATCTCTTCCTGTGATGCAGGTGCAAAGGGATTTTCATACCAACGATATGCAACACGTTTCACCAAACCCGCTTTAACCAGTCTGGTGAGTTGAACAGCAAGGGAAGGTCCATGTTCTTCAGTTAACTGGGATAAATCAGCCAGCGAAAACAGCTTCTTCTGTGTATGATGTTTAAAAAAACGCAGCCATTCATCACTTTTCAAAGATCTCACCTCTTACATTCCCTACTACTATGGTTACAATTTCTCCAAAGATTTCGCTGTATTGATCAAGAAATTTTTTTGGAAGAAAACGCAGCATTTCGTTACGGAGGATGGTCAGACCCTCCTTCTCCAATCTTTCACTGGCCTTTAGAATGTTCTTTTTCAGATTTGATGATGTGGTCCCATAATCTTTGGCTTTTTGGAACGCAAGGTGCCAGGGAATGGTAATGTTTTTTTCTGCGGTAAGAAAGTATATATCCCATATGTCCCTTCCTTTTATATACGGTCTGTTCCCCAAAGCGGTCAGTTTATCTGCAAGTATTTCATGAGCTTCCTCTACTCTTACAACTGGATTGATTGGTGGATAGTCGAGTATTTTTGGTCTGTTATGGTAAGAGGGAACATATGCCAATTCTATGTGCACTCGAATTCTTCGAAACGGTTTTCCCGAAATCTTGAGAATAAGACGTTGCATCAGAGCATCATTTCTCTGGATGCTGATATCGGTTTCATCAGTAACTGGGAACGTATATTAGACAAATGCCAGCACGTTCGGAATGCTATCGGTTAGATCAAACGTTTCGTTCTGCTTCAGAACAACATCACAATC
>CAZQQE010000043.1:0-9884 GCA_964595325.1 uncultured Thermoplasmatales archaeon
GTCTGCATGGGTGGTGCCTTACGGCGACGGCAGGGCGATAGAGGGCATATTCCAGGATATAAGCCATGAAAAAGAGCTTGAGGAGGATGCCAGATTCTACAACTCCCTCTTGAGGCATGACATCTACAACAAAAATGAAATTGCCATCGGGTATCTGGGGCTTCTGAAAAACAGCGATATGGCAGAGAAAGACATGGAGATGGTGAAAAAAGCTGTTGCGGCAATCACCGAAGGAAACGGTTTGATAGAGACGGTAAAGAAACTCGAAACCATAAGGGAAAAGAGGGAATTGAAAAACATAAACCTTGATGATGTGATGGAACGCATCGTCGAGCATTATTCCGAGGAGGCGAGGAAAAGGGATATCAAAATAACATATATTCCCTCGGGGGCGGTGGTCAGGGGGAACGGGCTTATAGAAGATGTTTTCTCCAATCTGGTAAAGAATGCCATAGAACATTCATACGGCCAGAATGTAACCATTTATTCAGAGGATGACGGCGAAGGATGGAAGATATATGTTGAGGACGACGGCGTCGGGCTTTCCAACGGCAGCAAGGACAAGATTTTCCAGCAGGGGTGGAAGGGGAGGGGCAGCAGGGGCAGCGGTTTGGGCCTTTATCTTGTTAAAAAAATAGTGGAGGGTTTTGACGGAAAAATATCGGTGAAAAGCGGAGAAGACGAGTTTCCGGAAGGATGCCGTTTTATCGTATGGCTTAAGAAAGGGAAGAATTCGGTATCAAACTCAAGAAGAAGCGAGGTCATAGGTCACGAATCGGAAAGTCCGATAGTGAGATGGTAATCAGAAAGTCCATACGAATAACGTGAAGCCTGCAAATCCCGTATCCGACATAGAAAACAATCCGCTCCATCCGACTATGCCGACAAAACCGAGGGTAAGGACTTTATGGTCGCCGTAAATCGTGGTTGAATTTCCTGAAGGAAAAACGGGTATTATGTCCGTTTCAGCATTGCTCCCGTGATAATTGCAGTAAACACCGGACGGGAAAAGGGACAGATTTATGCTCCAGAGTGATAGCTTCAATACACTGGGCGGAAGTGAAAAGTGAAATCCCTCGCCGGCGGACAT
This sequence comes from uncultured Thermoplasmatales archaeon, assembly GCA_964595325.1. Taxonomy (GTDB): domain Archaea; phylum Thermoplasmatota; class E2; order UBA202; family DSCA01; genus VBQP01. The sequence goes on from CAZQQE010000043.1 coordinate 1,091, forward strand.
TATGAAGTAGAGCTTAAGGGCAGTGTTATTGGCAAAATTCCTAATTGCTTTATCTTCTCTCACCATTCCAGCGCATACGTCAGATATATTTTCGGAATATGGAACGAACATGCTGAATTTTTCTATTTCACCGTCCGGCATGTACTTCGTGAATGTGACGTTTCTCCCGTCAACCGTCTGTTCATGGGATTCGGCAGGAATGACCGTAACAACTGCGGGCATGACCATAACAAATACCAGAACAAGCGATAAAATTTCTCCCTTCATATTCAAATATCCGATATTTATATTTAAATCCTACTCCTTTCCTTCTTCGGTAATATTATCAAGGATTTCCTTTGGGGTCTTTACGACGAACTTCGGGTACAGCATCACATTCGTAAAACACGAGAACTCCGTTACGTAATATTCATGGTCTCTGCTTATGACACCGGACATTTTGAAATCAAGCTCCTTTATCTCCTCGGAAAGATTTATTCCCCCGTCGGTGAACTCAACAAATGCCCCCTCCGCCTCCAGCCCCTTCACAACGCTTATTATTATCTCGAGACTAAATATGCACTCCGCTATTTTCTTTCCGTCGTCAGTGGTTACATCCCCCATTCCGATGTACAGCCCCGGAAACTCATTGATGTCATATTTCATGGTGGTAAACGTCTCTCCGTAAATAAATATTTTTAGTTTTAATGCATTTTCTTCTTCAGATACCAGTACATGGGATATGGTATCATGACCGCCCAGAGTATGGCAGCCCCGATGATGACCCATAGCGTCTCGAGGTTTGTCAGAGAATACGCAAAGTACAGGAAAGACACTGCGGGAAGAACAACCACCACATAAAAAATGAAAATCGCATCCGTTAACATATTGCCATTGCCCGACATTTTTACCAGACCTATATTCGCTGCCATATTAAAAAACAATCGCTTTTATCAGCCGGTGTACTTGAAAATCCATGACATGTAAGGCTCGCCGAATGACACGCCTACTGCCCCGGCATTTATCTCGTTTTTCCCGTCGTTGTCGAAGTCGCCGATGCATGTCACCGCAAGCAGTCCGTAAGTATCTTTTATCACATGCTCCTCCGTATATGTGGTGCCGTTCCATTGCAGGATGTGAACATAGTTTGTGCCGACACACACCTCGGGAATGCCGTCACCGTCGACATCGCCGACATCTATTGCCTCAATGGTTCCTTCCTCGCCGTCCCAGTAATGGCTCCATTTTTCCTCGTAGCCTGTACCGTTCCATTCGAATATTTTGAGTTCCGGAGCGTAGAATGTAACATGTATATCAGGGATACCGTCGCCGTTGCTGTCCTTTGAAACGCATCCGAACGGATAGATGTCGCTTTCATTGTATCTCGCTACAACTGTGGGTTCCCACGAAAGGGATGTTCCATTCCAGTTCAATACAACCGTTTCATTTGTATTGCATATGATTTCGTTTTCGCCGTCGTTGTCAACATCCGCTATCCATGGGAAGTAAACGCTATGTTCTCCCGGAGCGTTCCATTCGCTTTTTTTGACAAACTTTTCGCCGTCCCAGCTCAGAACAAGTACTTCGGGTGTATCTGGATTGCTATACCCGCCGGTAACAACAACCTCGTTCTTGCCGTCGTTATCGACATCTCCGATTATGCAGTCAAGGGTCGTCTCCCATCCCTTATCCTTGGTAATAACGTACATGCCCATTTTTTCGTAACGGGAGCCGTCCCATTTGAATGCGGAGAAATGTCGACCCCATGCAACTCCTATCTCGTTCAGCCCGTCGTTGTCTATGTCCCCTATGGCAAAGCCCGTTGCAGAGCCGAGACCCATGATGGAATATCCGATGCCGAACACCGGGTCAACGATTTTTGCCTGCTCGTAATACGTCTGCTTGTTCTCGTCCCATTTCATAACTCTTAAGAAAGGGTCTCTTCCCCCTATCAACAACTCGTTCAGCCCGTCGTTGTCCGCATCGCCCACGGGCTGAGGTCCCTCGTAGCGGGCGGACCACATGGGGCTCCTTCCGTAACTCTTTTCCCACTGGATTTCGTACGCGCCGTCCGTCTGAGGAGCTGAATTTCCGGGCGGATGTCCGGCTGGAGGGGAAGAGATAGTTGATCTGTCAGATGCAACGAATGAAAAACCCTCAAAAATCATAAGCCCGACAAGAATTACTGCTATCAGTCTCTTCATGAGGAGAGTAATGCAGAACGGATATTAAATTTTGCGGGAAGGGAATTAATCCAGATTGAATGTTATTGGTAGTAGATAATTCGGCTTCTGCCCTATCTTAGTTTACCGATAAGGATGGCTGCAAGCTCAATAAGCATGCCGGTAAAGACCATGGTTGCCCCGAGAGAGAACAGCACGCCCCCATAAAAACCCACAACAGACAATATGACACCCGCCGCAATAAGTGAGAGAGAAATGTAATCGATGGCATTTGCCTTCAGCAATTTTCCTGCACCGCCGCCCTTGCCAAATCCGCTCCATCCGGTCTTCCGGCCGATTATGCCCCGCCCGTGTGTTTTCCCCACAATATAAATATACAAAAGTGAGATTTATATGTTTGGAGAAATTAGAAATATGTGCCATGGATTTATTCACATGGAAATCGACACGGGCATAAAGATAAGAACGGATGAGGGCGTCTATCCTCCCTCCGAGGACTCTTACTTTCTTCTGGAATGCCTCGACGTCGGGAAAGAAAAAGTACTGGAGATAGGCACGGGAACGGGCATAATCGCACTTCATGCAGCAAAGAAAGGGGCTGACGTGACAGCAGTTGACAAAAACCGAAAGGTGGTGGAGAATGCTTTGAAAAATGCCGAAGTCAATGGAATAAGAATGGCAGTTAAGCAAAGCGACCTCTTCTCAAATGTGGAGGGGCATTTCGACGTGATTGTATTCAATCCTCCCTACTTACCAAGCGAGAATATGGAGGAGGCGTGGGAGGGTGGGCGGGAAGGCATAGAAATAGCGGAGCGATTTCTGGAAGAAGCCCCGAAGTATCTTAACCCCGACGGAAAAATATACATTTTATTGTCAACACTGGGAAACATAGACAAACTTATCGGCGAATTTTCACCTCCTTTCGCCTTTGAAGAAATAGGAAGGCTATCCCTTTTTTTCGAGAAACTCATCGTGTACAGACTAACCGTGCAATAGGAAAAACCTTTTTATAATGATATTTAATTACAGAATCGGTGATTAATACGGACAAAGAAAATAAAAAATACACAACTGTTTCAATACCCACACCGCTCGTGGAAAAAATAAAGGAGCGCATAGAAGGAACCGGTTTTACATCCGTATCCGGCTACGTGACATACGTTCTGCGCGAGGTTATTGCAAATATGGATGAAGATGAAGAAGAGGCATTCAGCAAGGAAGACGAAGAAAAAGTAAAGGAACGTCTGCGTGCTCTCGGATACTTGGATTGATACCATGCAGAAGCCACACGGAGGAAAACTTGTCCGGAGGATATCGGAAAATAAGGATATTAGCGGCCTTGAAAAAATAAGGGTGAGCAACGATACGGCAAGGGATGTGGAAAATATTGCCCACGGTGTGTTCTCCCCCCTTGAGGGATTTTTGTGCAGGGATGAATTTGAGAGTGTCCTGTTCAACAAGCGCCTTCCATCAGATGTACCGTGGACGATACCTATTGTACTCGATGCAAAAGAGAATTACAAGGAAGGGGAGGAGGTACTGCTTGAGAGCGAGGACGGCATGCAGGCGGTGCTGGAGATAGAGGATGTTTACACCTATGACAAAAAAGAGGCTGCCCAGAAAATATTTGGGACGACTGAATCGGAGCACCCCGGAGTCGAAAAACTGTACGGCATGGGCGACTTCCTGCTCGGGGGAAAAATCACACTGGTGAAAGGCAGAAAAAGCCCGTTTGAAGAATACCTGCTCTACCCGAGGGAAACCAGAACTTTGTTCAGGGAGAAGGGATGGGATGAAATCGTTGCTTTCCAGACGAGGAATCCCCCGCATATAGGTCACGAGTATGTCCAGAAGGCAGCACTCACATTCGTCGACGGAATATTCATAAATCCGCTCATGGGCAAAAAGAAGAAAGGAGATTTCAGGGACGAGGTGATACTGAATTCATACAAAGCTCTGCTGGAACATTATTACCCGAAAAACAGGGCTGTTCTTGCCGTTCTTCAGACGGAAATGAGATACGCAGGGCCGAGGGAAGCGGTCTTCCATGCAATAATGAGAAAGAACTTCGGATGCACCCACTTTATCGTGGGAAGAGACCATGCCGGCGTGGGGAATTATTACGGCCCGTATGATGCGCATGAGATATTCAATGAGTTCCCCGATTTGGGCATAACACCTCTGTTTTTCCGCTCTTTCTTCTACTGCAAAAAATGCGGGAGCGTTGCAAATGACAAGATATGCCCCCATGGCGATGAGTACCATATCAATTTCAGCGGCACCAATATAAGAAAACTGCTGAAGGAAGGTAAGCGACCGCCGGCATCGATGATGAGAGAAGAGGTTTCCGAAGTGATACTCAATAGCGGAGACCCGTTCGTGTGAATAAGATGAAGCTGATAATCCACCACTGGGATACGGACGGCATATGCTCCGCCGCAATGCTTTACGACAAAAGCACGGAGAACATGACACCCTCGATAGGCAACTACTTCCTGGAAAAGGATGAGCTGGAAAGAATATCAAACAAAAACTTCGATGAAATATATGTCGTGGACATGGCACTGAACGAGAGCAGCATGGAAGCACTTGCAGCCATCGCCCCGGTGAAGGTTTTCGACCACCATGCCACCAGAAAAGTTGACGGCGTAGAGTACAACAATCCCATTCTCGACGGCATGGACGAGGAGGACTGGCCGTCGGCATCGTGGGTTGTCGGCAATGCCGTCGGCAGAGAGGACAGCATACTGGCGTTTCTCGGTGCAGTGGGCGACTGGGAGGAGCGGCTGAAGGACACACGATTTTACGGCAAACTTCATGATTTCATGGAAAAGGCATCTATAACCTTCGGGGAAATGCATGAAATGGTATACCTTATGGATTCCAACTATAAAGTAGGAGACAAGGATGCGGTGGAGGCGGCGGCGGAAGCGCTTTCAAAAACAGATGATGTAAAAGATTATGTAATGAACAATGAAAAATGGAGAAAAAACATGGACACAATAAATGAGGAAATGGAGAAAGCAATGGATTCGGAGGAGAAAAAAGTAAAAGGCATTGTTATAAAAGAGATGGACAGCAGATACAACATCATATCGGCTGTGGCGAGAAAGCTCTGGGACGGAAAAAATTATGTGGTGGTGACAAACTGCAACTACTTTCCGGATGACTGCCAGATTTATGTCAGGGGCGATAACTGCCTCGGGCTGATAAAGGCGGCTGTGGGGAAAGGATATGTCGCCGGCGGCAAGAAAAATGTTATGGGGGCGATTGTTCCCAAAAACGAGAAGGACGGATTTGTGGAGGATATAATAGATATGATAGGAGGTGCATGATGAACTATATTGTATCGGGAATAGAGCGTTCCGGCACGTCCATGATGATGCAGATATTGAATAGCGGAGGGGCAAAGGTTGCATTCGACAAATCAAGGGCTCCCGACTACCATAATCCGAAGGGCTACTACGAGCTTGAGGGGGGCAAGATAATAAACAGACTCATGGAAGGCACATTTCGGTTCGAGGATTATGACGGCATGTTTGTAAAAATAACAGCCTACGGTCTGAAATTTCTGCCCGAAGGAGAAAGGAATTATAAAATAATATACATGATGCGGGACATAGACGAGGTCATGGATTCCATGGAAAAGATGTCGGGCCCGATAGACAGGGAGAACGAAAAGCCCGCATTCGAAAAACTTAACTCTCTTTCAATCAAACTGATGGAAGAGAGAGATGACATCGACTACATAATCATGAACTACAGGGATGTGATAAAAAATCCCGTGGAAGAGATAAGGAAACTGAATGAATTTTTAGACGGCATGCTCAACGTGGAGTCTGCAGCTAGGGCTGTAGATCCAAATCTGTATAGGAACATAAAAAACAAGGAGTGAAAAAATGGAAAAAAAAGGATTGGTAGTATGGTTTACGGGACTGCCCTGCTGCGGCAAGACCACCATCGCCAGAAAATTAAAGGAAAAGCTGGATGACAAGATGGACGTGGAACTGCTTGACGGAGATACTGTGAGAGATTACATCAAAAACAGGGATTTCTCGCAGGAAGGCAGGAACAAGCATTTGAGGTACATTGCACTGATGGCAAAGTTGCTTTCGGAAAGAGGAACGATGGTGCTGTGCACGTTTGTGAGCCCTTACAGAGAGAACAGGGACTTCGCCCGCTCGATATGCAGCAACTTTGCGGAGATATACGTGAAATGCCCCGTAGAGGTTTGCATGGAAAGGGACGTCAAGGGAATGTACAAAAAAGCGCTGAGCGGAGAAATCAAGAACTTCACGGGCGTGGACGACCCGTACGAAGAGCCGGATAGCCCCGAACTCGTGCTGGAAACCGACAGCGAGACGGTGGAGGAAAGCGTTGAAAGAGTGATGGAAAAACTGGAAGAACTGGGATACATAGGTCGCCGAAGAATGATTGAAGAATAGGGGTGCAGATGCCCCGTGAGGGTGAAATTGGAAAATAAACCGAGGACGGATTATAAATTCAACGGGCGGGATATTCTTTCCATTGCAGTCGCATTTTCTGTAATTGCGCTTTTTCTGATTTTTCCGTCCCCGTCGGGCATTTCCCGTGAGGGCTGGCTCATGATAGGTATTCTGCTTATGGCAATCATACTCTGGATAACAATGCCGATACCTATTGCCGTCACCGGGCTTTTGATAATGGTGATGCAGCCCCTGATGGGGGTGGAGGCGGCGGAGGATGTCTTTCATTCGTTCGGCAATCAGGCGGTATTTTTCCTGATGGGGGTTTTCATGCTTGCAGCGGCGATAGAAAAACACGGGCTGCACCGTCGGATAGCGCTTAAATTTCTTGGCATGTTCGAAAACAGCCCTCGGATGTTCACTCTCGGGATAATGTTTTCATCCGCATTTCTGTCGTTCATCATGCCGGCCCACGGCGTCGCCGCCCTCCTCCTGCCGATTGTCGCCTCCATACTGGTTGCCATGAAAATCATACCAAGACAGAGCAACTTCGGCAAGGTGAGCATGCTCGGCATAGCATACGGATGTTCCATAGGCAGTCTGGGGACGCCGATAGGGGGGGCAAGAAATCCCCTTACGATAAGCATTCTGGCTCAGGAGGGCATAAGGTTATCTTTCTTCGAGTGGATGAAATATTCAATGCCCGTGGTTTTTATTGCCATACCCGTCGTCTGGCTGATTTTACAGATGGCATTTCCTCTGGAAGTGAAGGATATCTCAACGGCAAAAAAAGAGATAGAAGGACAGGTGAAAAGGATGGGGGGTATGGGCAGGCATGAGATTTCCGTAACAGCCATACTGACGCTGACAATTATATTGTGGATTTTTTTCTCTTCGCCGAAATATTTCGGACTGGCAGTCATAGCTCTTCTCGCTGGCGTGCTGCTTTTCTTCACCAAGAGCATATCGTGGGAGGACGTCGAGAAGAGGGTGCCATGGGGAATCATACTTCTTTACGGCGGCGCCATAACACTCGGCGTGGGGATGAACGATACGGGTGCGGGCTCGTGGATAGCAGGTCTGATGTTCAGTGCTGCGGGAAATAACGTATATTTGGTCATTCTTGCCCTGATAACATTCACCGTTATACTGACAAACGTCATGTCAAACATCGGGGCGGTGGCAACATTACTGCCGATAGGACTCGGCGTCGCATCGAAAATTTCCGGGATAAGCCCGCTCCTTGCCTCGATGCTGGTGGCGCTCAGCGGAGGGCTGGCATTCATGTTCATTATCTCCACACCCGGCAATGCAATAGCATATTCCTCAGGATACTTCTCAACGAAAGACCTTCTAAAGGCGGGCGGGATTGCCAACATTGCATGTATAGGCGTGGTTTTTCTCATAGCCGTGATATACTGGAAAAATATATTGGGGATGTGAATCATGAAAAACGCAAAAGTAGAAATAAGACGGCACGAATTAAGGAGGGTGTTTGAACATATTCTGCTACCCATATCGTCCGAATTCTATCCCCGAAACGCACTTGAAAGAGGTGCTTTTCTGGCAGAGAAACTCGGTAGCAGGATAACCATGCTGTACATATTGGAGGAAAAAGCTTTTGATAAGGCGGATAAAATTTCAGATGCTTACAGGACTTATTACGAGCGTGAGGAAACAAAAAATGACATAGAGCGGGAGTATCTATCCGCAGCAGAAAGAATCATATCCCATGATGCAAAAAAATTTTTCGAAAACAAAGGTATATCTTTCAATGAGAAAGTGGTAAGAGGAGAATTCAGCGACGCCATAGGGAATGAGATGGAAGAGGGGTATGATTTGATTCTCATGGGTTATGAGAGCGGGTGCCTTCTCCACTACAGAATACTGGACACATCCAGAGTCCCCATATGGGTGGAGTCCGGCAGTGAAAACAAAATCATTCTTGCTGTCTGTTCAAATCTTGCCCCTAACCAGAAGATTCCGAAAATGAGCACGGAACTTGCCCGTTTGCTTGGATGGGAACTTCACATGCTGTATGTGGTGGATACACAGGACAGCGTGGAGGTTGATAAAAACGGTACAAGGTCAGACAAAAAATCGGAAAAGGAACTGGTTGCTGCCGGAGAAAAATTTCTGGAGGAGATGGGCAAAAAAGGCATAAAGACAAGTCTGGTGAAAGGCACT
>CAZQQE010000044.1:0-9876 GCA_964595325.1 uncultured Thermoplasmatales archaeon
TCCTCAAAAATATTGATTTCCCCATGAGGATCTTTCCAAAAGGGTTGGTTTTCTTTGCAACCATTTAAAAAAGGTCTGCATTCCAAAGTTTTCTTTCCCCGAGGGCTTTCTTTTCCAAAAGAAAGGGTTCACTGCCAGCTTTCTACCGAATCGTGCAGGATTTCCTCTGCATCGTCAAGTGTCTCATCGCCAACATCGCTGAAAGATGCCCTTGCTATCGCCTGAGGGATGCGCCGCAGATAATCCCCCATCCTCAAATCCCTGCGTAACTTTGTCGTATAATGCTCCTCGACAAGGTCATTCACATTTGACAGATACTGCCTGACTTTTTTTGGCGAGGCGACAATATCAGGGCTATGACTCCTTGCCATCTCGACCCACTGGTTGTAAAATGATGGTTTTTCTCTGATTTCTCCGCCCCCGTAAAATTTCTGCTCGAAAAGCTCCAGACGGCTTTTACGGTCTATTTTCTCCGTCTTCACTATGAGGGCAAACCTGCTCATGAGAAGAGGCGGGAGAGAAATGCCTTTCAGGGGTTTGTCGTGAAATAGCTGTGATGAAGGATTTGCAAATGCTATCATTATGAATCTGCTCTCTATCTCTTCATGTATTTTTGCCGAATGGACACTGCACCGCCCGTTCGAAAGAAGCTCGTAGCAGTGCTCTATATCTTCCTCCGGTATCTTGTCCAGCTCGTCAACAAGAACAATTTTTTCGTCAGAGTATGCAAGTGCCCCCATCTCCCCCGTGGCAAGATTTATGACCAGCCCCGCTCTCGTCGTGTTTGCCCCGACGGTCGTAACGTTGCGGAAATTTCTTTCTATCGTTTCCTTCGCCAGAGTCTTGCTGCTTCCCGGCTCTCCGATAACAACGGTATGGACAGGCTCATCGAATGTCGAGAACATGCTAACCGTTAGCGCCTTCTTCATGACCTCGTTCCCTTTGATTTCGTCGAAAACGTTTTTCCAGAATCCCTCGAATCCGCGCTCCCTCGCAAAATCCATGACCTGCTCCTCGCCCAGCGGCATTTCTTCCGGGCTCGCCTTCCTCCCGTCCAGTATCTCCTTTTCAATCTCGGACGCTTCCACTATTTTACCGAAAAACCTCCCTTTTTTGTGCAGCTCCAGCATCCCCTCTCTTTTGGTCAGGGCGGCGGTGCCCGGGGGTACGGCGTAAACGCCGAGGACAGAAAGAACTGATTTTGTAATTGCATTTGATATGTTCTTGACATAAACCCTGATGGTATTTTCCTCGACTTCTATGCCCTTTATGTTTTCATGAGCAATGATATTCCTTGCCCTTCTTATCAGTGCAACGCCTTTCCCCCTCCCCATCCCCAGCTTTTCATGTGTCAGGAGGGCGATTTGCTCGAGGCGGGTTATGCCCATCGACTCCAGTTTCCTTCTGTCGGACGGCGCAACCCCCAGCTTATCAAGGTCATCTTCCATACGATGCATACCACATTTGTATAATTAAAGTTTCGTTACTCCCTTGCAATGACGATAAAATTTGATTCGGCATATTTTTTGAATCCCGATTTTTCCGTAATGACTTTTAGAAATGCAGATTGTTTCCCCTGCTCCAGAGTTACATTCACATGGACGGTTGCCATGCCGTCGGAGTTCGTTTTTGCGGATGCCGTTTCATCTCCCCCCACAATCTTAACTGTTGCATTTGCCACCGCATTGCCGCTGGAATCTTCCACCTGCACGACAGCATCGAACGACGCCTGAGTTCCAGAAATTGTTACGAGATTGCCGTCCCTGCCTCCGCATTGTATGCATTCAACCTTAAAATTCTCTTTCGGTGTCATCACGACAAGAAGGGCAACGAGCACGGAAAAAATGATAATGGCAAGGATGACGAGCGCCGCAAGCCGGAGAGGCGACTTTTTGAGACCTGTAGCCCCTTCTTTCAATCTGTCCCAGTATTCGTTCACGGTAGAATAACGGTAATGCATTTAAAAGTTTGCGGAGGTAGGTTTATATTTCGTTTCCGGAGTTACCGGCATGGATGTCAAAGCTGTTGCATTTGACCTTGACGGCACGATAACAAAAACAAATGTTTCATTCACCCCTTTCAGAGAACGTATCGGATGCGGTGAAGGGAATGTGCTCGATTACATAGATAAAGCCGACGGGGAAGAAAGAGAAAGGTATTACAGAGTACTGGATGAATACGAGAAAAAAATGCAGGAGGATTGCGAACTCAACCCGGGCTTTACGGAAACCATGCATTTTTTGGATAGCAACGGCATAAAAACAGGCATTGTGACCCGTTCCTCAAGAAACCATGCAGAAGTTGTCGTAAGAAAGCTCGGCATACCCATCAAATACATAATGGCAAGGGAGGATGCAGAGCCGAAACCTTCTGGAATGCCCCTTATCATGCTCTCAAAGATGCTGGACGTGCCTACCGAAAAAATGCTTTTTATCGGCGACTTCCTATGGGACATGCTTGCCGGAAAAAATGCAGGCGTGAAGACCGTTTTGCTGTTGAATGAGAAATCAAAAAAATTTGCCCATCTTGCGGATTACACCGTTGAAAGGCTGGATGAAATCATCGGGATAATCAAGGGCCATTAACGAATCACTTCATCATTTTTCTGACAGAAGCAACCAGAATCTTCCAGTGTTGGATCAGATGAACGGCAATAAAAATCATAAAAATCGGCTGGATGATTTTAATGGCAGGCATGGCGATTATCTTGGAAGCAACCAGAAAAACAAAAACCACTATCAGCAGCAAGTCAACAAATAGTATGTATTTTCTCATATTAAATCAAGTCCGGATTGCAGGCTGCTATATAAATCTCCCGTCATCTTTTGCCTCCGGAAGTTTGTGGACATTTTTCTCGAGCCATCCTTTCTTTCTGACTTCGTAGATATCAAACTCGGGCACATAGGGCTTTATATCGATAAGGGGCGTTCCGTCAACGATGTCCACGTTTTTGACATGAAGAATGTTTCCGTCAACTTTCAGAAGCTCGACAACAGATATGCCCAGGGCGTTCGGGCGGGAAGGCGCCCTTGTTGCGAAAACGCCCCTCTCCTTGCTGTCCATGTATGGCTTGACCACCAGCCCGTGTTCCTTTGACAGATGGAAGTAATATATCAAAAAAATGTTGGAAAACCGTTCAAGGTCTTTCAGTCCGTCTTCATATTCTTTGAATACTTCGACCCGCCCCTCGATGCCCCCCGCCGCCTTTGGCTGTATGGGAACGCCTTTGACTTTCTTGAACGGCGAGTGGATAATTCCGATGGGTTTGAATTTTATTTCGTCCATAATTTTCACCCGTTATTCATGTACCTCTCCGTTCGTAACCACATTTTTCACAACGTTTTCCACTCTTTCCACGGCATTGGATATGATTTTCAACTTATTAAGCTGCCTGGCATCTTTCTCGTCCTTAATCGCCAGTTCGAGGTATCCCTTTGCAATGCACAACGGATTGAAGAAAAAATGGGAAGTATCCGCCTTGAATTTTCTCTCCTTCTCCAATGCCCTTCTCATCTCGTTCTCCGCTTTCTTTAATTCAGTTATGTCCAGATTTACACTTATGCTTCCAGTATACTTGCCATTTACAATCATAGGAGTGGCCGAAATCAGAACGTCTTTCGGCGTACCATCTTTCGCATAGACCTTCAGCTCATACCTGCCCGATCGGTTTTTTCTTCTTGAATTGATTTGCCCGTTCAAAATTTTCTTTCCCTCGTCATCGACAAAGTCCAGCAACTTTTTCCCTATCAGCTCTTCTTTATTTTCATAGCCCAGTATGCTTGCAAGTGCATCATTGACAAACACCATTTTTTCGTTTTCGTCGTCTATGCAAATTCCCTCACGGGCAAGCTCCACGATGGCACTGTACTTACCGGCAATTTCCCTCAATGAGTTTTCGGTTTTCTTTAAATCCGTCACATCTCTCATTATGGTTATTACCTTCCGGGTTTTTCCATGGCTGTCTTTGATGGGTATTTTGGCGGTAAGAGTGTGTATCACCTCCCCGTAAAACTCTGTTTCCTCTTCCGTTTTCAATTGCCTGCCGGTAGAGAAAACTTCTTCGTATTGTTTATCAACCTCTTTCTCCTTCAAAAACGGAAAAACATCATACAAATCTTTGCCTATGGCATCATTCTTCTTAACTTTCCCTCTAGATAAATTGTCAATAGCTCTGTTGATAAACAAAATTTTCATGTTTTCATCCACAACATGAATAATCTCATCCAGATTATCGAGTATCACCTCGGGCAATTCTGCCATTTGCTTTACAATAAAGTGTTGTATAAAAATCAATCGATTTTCACAGTAAGATAATCCAACATAATGAGTACCTTCAGTGCCTATCCGTTTCCCGAATGACTTTTTCGTGATGCACCTGAAACTCCCGCTCATCGGTTGCGCCCGCCATCATCGAAGATTATAAATTGCCGGTCATCTTTTTCACCCATGGAAAAGTTTGACATCGAGGATGTGAGGGCAAGATGGGTTCTTGATTCGAGAGGAAATCCGACCGTCGAGACGGAAGTTTTTGCAGGTAATGTTACGGGCAAAGCAATCATTCCTTCAGGTGCATCGAAGGGAAGGAAGGAGGCGGTGGAACTCAGGGACGGCGGAAAGGCGTTTCACGGAAAAGGAGTAAAGAAAGCCGTGGATAATGTCAATAACATAATCGCCCCTGTGGTAAAAGGCATGGACGTGCGCGATCAGGAAGAGATTGATAAAAAAATGATTGAACTTGACGGCACCGAAAACAAATCCCGTCTCGGAGCGAATGCCATACTTTCGGTATCGCTGGCATGCACCAGAGCCGCCTCCGCCGCCCTCAAAAAGCCGCTTTACGAATACATCGGAGATAAAAATATTCTGCCCGTGCCTTTCATGAATGTCATCAACGGCGGAAAGCATGCGGGAAACGAACTCGCAATACAGGAGCACATGATTGCACCTGTGGGCGCCCGTACTTTCAGGGAGGCGGTACAGATGTGTTCCGAGGTGTACCAGACAATGAAAGAGCTGATAAAAGACCGCTACGGGAAGAACGGGACAAACGTGGGAGATGAAGGAGGATTTGCCCCTCCGTTGAAAAGCTCCGATGAAGCGTTAAAACTCATTCTGGATGCGATAGAGGAGAACGGCTATGAGGGAAAAATAAAGCTTGCAATAGACTCGGCGGCGACAAGTTTTTACGATGACGGATTTTATTACATGCAAAGGAAGCTTTCGATGGAAGATTTACTGGGCATTTACGAGGAAATGGCAAATTCATATCCCATAATATTGATGGAAGACCCTTTTGCCGAGGACGACTGGGAGGGCTTTATTGCGATAACAGAAAGACTGGGGAACAAAATACAGATTGTAGGGGATGACATATTCGTTACAAATAAAAGGCTGCTCGAAGAAGGAATCAAAAGGCATGCCTGCAATGCCCTGCTGCTGAAGCCCAACCAGATAGGAACGCTGACAGAATGCGTCGATGTAGCCCGCCATGCCCTGAAGAACAACTACAAGGTACTTGTTTCACACCGCTCCGGAGACACATGTGATTCTTTCATTTCAGATTTGACGGTCGCACTGGGCACAGGACAGATGAAATCCGGGGCGCCGTGCAGGGCTGAAAGAACGGAGAAATACAACCGACTCATGAGAATAGAGGATGAACTGGGAGAAAGGGCAAGATATGGAAAATAATGTTCCCTAAAAATAGATTAATTTAAATAAACGCAGGGGCGTTATAAATCGGGAGATACTATGAGGCATAACAACGAAGAACTGCCAGAAGATAGAAGTACCCTGGAAAAAGTGGTGGAGGCATTGATAATCGTTTTTCTCGTATCATTTTCCGTCATGCTTGTATCCATTTTCCAGACGCAGTTCAAAGAATACGATTTTTACATCCATTTCTTTTATCTGCCTATCGTGCTTTCTACGTTCTGGTGGGGAAAGAAAGGCATCTTTGTATCGGCTTTTCTGGGTGTATTTTTGGTTTTAACCGTCATTCTGCGCCATAATACGCCAAACGAAATTTTTTCTGCAGCGATAGAAGCGGTACTGTTCTTCATCGTAGCTCTGCTGGTAAGCATCTTGAGCGATGAGAAGAGCAATGCCTTGAAAAAAGAAATGAAGTTCAAGCTTGATACAGCCCATTATTTTTTCAACCCGATATGCATAGCGGAAGGTAACCTTGAACTTGCAATGAAGGACGCCCCCGACGCCCTGCAACACGAACTCAATGAGGCACAAAAAGCAGTTCATCGGATAAAAAAGGTGGTGATGAATGTGGTGGAGGCGGGGGAAATTCATGAATGATAGCATATCACTTTTTCATCTGCTTGCTTATCTTTGCCCACGTGTCCCTCAATCCCACCGTTTTATTGAGAACCGGCCTGCCACGTGTTGTGTCCGGGTCGATGCAGAAATAGCCCAGACGAAGGAGCTGGAAGTGGCCGAACGGATTCAATTCCGCCACCGCCGGCTCGACCTTGCACGATGTCAGAACTTCTAGAGATGAAGGATTCAGAAATTCTTTGAAATCTTTGCCTCTCCCTGCCGGGTCTTCAACCGTGAAAAGCCGGTCATAGAGCCGGACTTCCGCATCGACTGCATGGGACGCAGATATCCAGTGAAGTGTCGTTTTCGCCCTGCGCCCGTCCGGGGCATTGCCCCCCCTCGTCTCCGGGTCGATGGTGCATCTGAGTTCGGTAACTCTGCCGTCTTTTTTTACAAAATCGGTGCAGGTTATGAAGTATGCGCCTTTCAAACGGACTTCACGCCCCGGCGCAAGTCTGTAGAATTTTTTGGGCGGCTCTTCCATGAAATCGTCCTGCTCGATGTATATGGTGCGGGAGAACGGCACTTTTCTCGTTCCCATCGAAGGGTCTTCGGGGTTGTTCTCTATTTCCATCTCCTCCGTCCTGCCTTCCGGATAATTCTCTATCACGACCTTGAGGGGGCGGAGAACTCCCATGAAGCGAGGCGCAGTCTTGTTCAGTTCTTCCCGGACGCAGTGCTCCAGATGTTCTATCGGGATGACACTGTTGCTCTTGGAAACGCCGATTTCACCGCAGAAATTCCTGATGGCGGCAGGCGGGTATCCCCTCCTTTTCATCCCCCTGATGGTGGGGAGGCGGGGGTCGTCCCATCCGGATACATAGCCACCCTCTACCAGCTCTCTGAGCATACGCTTGCTCATCACCGTGTATGTCATGTTCAAACGGGCAAACTCTATCTGCCGGGGATGATGAACGCCGAGCTGTTCCAGAAACCAGTCGTACAGGGGGCGGTGGTTCTCGAATTCGAGGGTGCAGATGGAATGGGTTATGCCTTCGATGGAATCCTCGAGACCGTGAGCCCAGTCGTATGTGGGGTAGATGCACCATCTGTCGCCGGTGCGGTGGTGGCTGGCATGTAAAATGCGGTACATCACGGGGTCGCGCATGTTCATGTTAGGATGCGCCATGTCTATCTTGGCGCGCAGAACTTTCTCGCCGTCGGCAAACTCGCCCGCTTTCATGCGCTCCAGCAGCTCAAGGTTTTCTTTGACCGAGCGGTTGCGGTACGGACTTTCCCTGCCCGGCTTCGTCAGGTTGCCCCTGTATTCTTTCATTTCCTCGGCAGATAAATCATCAACATAAGCCTTGCCTGCCTTCACCAGCTGGACGGCATATTCGTACATTTTATCGAAATAGTCGGAAGCAAAGAAAAGGCGGTCTTCCCAGTCAAAGCCGAGCCATTTTACATCCTCCATGATGGCGTTTACATAATCCTCTTCCTCTCTTGCGGGATTTGTGTCATCGAATCGGAGGTTGCACTTGCCCCCGTAATCCTCTGCAATTCCGAAATTGAGGCATATGGATTTTGCATGCCCTATGTGCAGGTAGCCGTTGGGCTCCGGAGGAAAACGTGTATGAACCCTGCCCCCGTATTTGTTTGTACGGATATCTTCATTTATGATTTCACGAATAAAATCACTGGATTTTTCATCTGACGCCATGTAATGCCACCTATTGCATGTTTATCTCCAGCCCTGTTATAAAAGTTATGGGATACGTTTTCCCTCTCGGGATTATGCACATTTTTTATATATACAATTCAGATATGGGTCTTTGAGGGCCCGTAGCTTAGCCAGGTGGAGCGTCTGGCTCATAACCAGATGGTCGCCGGTTCGAATCCGGCCGGGCCCATGATTTTCTCACCGGCTGTAACGCGCAAAATTAATTGCCGTACCTGCCATTGAAATAAATTCTCAATTATCAGGATTGAAATATGTCAAATCCAAATCATGCCAGTCGTCGAAATCATTCATGCCGTGTGAGCCGTCCGAGTAATCCACAAGGATGTATGTGTAACCGTAATTCATGCAGCTCTTGTAGGGACGGTATTTCCAGTAATCAAATTTCCACGGAGATACGGTATCCGGGTCATCCACTCCCGGATTGAATATGTTGAGCGTATGCCCTGTTTCATGCATGAAAACGCTGCCGTACACAATGCCCCTGTCCTCAAAAAACAGCTGCTCGCATTTTTCATCAATGTACTTTGCGGAAATCTGGAATTCATCTCTCTTTATTGTGTACCCGTTGAAGCCCGCATCGTAAACGACAAGGCCGTAATGGAATACACCCTGCCTCCACTCGTTTTCACCGTTATGAAGGAAGTAATCATTATAATAATCCTCCCTCAACCTTCTTCCGCTCACCACCTTCACAAACGGAATCATCTCCCCGCCGCCCATGCAGCCGTCATCAAGATGGTAAACGATGTTATGCTTATCATAGGCGGTGCGAAGTATCTCCTTAGAACTGTCGGGCAGCAAACTGGCTGGCTCGCCGTCCGGCCCCGCTTCCATCTGGTCCACTTCAACAAACAAATCCTTTCTGAAAGGGTCGGAACCCCACTGTGATGTAAGGTATTCCTCAACATTACTCAAACCGTCATTGTCCTCGTCAATGCTGCTGTGGTTTTCCCATACAAACGGGTCGTACAGCCACACGTCTTCGACCTCGCCGTTCCACCAGTTCAACTGGAAATAATGCCCCCATTTCCATTCCCATTCTATCGGCACGCCGTCCCCGTCCGCATCCTCCCCTCGGTTGTCCTTTGTCGGGTCGGTGTGGTATACATTTTCCTCAGTCCAGTAAGGTATGCCGTCTCCGTCATAATCGTTCTGGTGAATATCGAACCATATCTCGCAGTCACGGTCATTCTGATAGATGCTGTTGTCATCGCATCCGCTCGCCCTTCCGTAGCCGCTCAA
This sequence comes from uncultured Thermoplasmatales archaeon, assembly GCA_964595325.1. Lineage (GTDB taxonomy): Archaea > Thermoplasmatota > E2 > UBA202 > DSCA01 > VBQP01. The sequence goes on from CAZQQE010000044.1 coordinate 9,257, forward strand.
ATCGGGATATCCCCAGTACTCTTTCGGAGAATTGAAATCATCGCCGTACCAGTGTCCTGTTTTTATGCTGTATCGGAGGTCAAGATCGCGGCTTCCGGTGTAGTTGTCGTAGTTGTTGTCTATGTCGCACATCTTGTCTCCCAGCGGGTCTTTATCCCATAACTGGATGGTTATGTTGACGAATTCCTCGTCGTCGGGAACATCGAGTGAAGCATTCCAGTCAGGCTCGACGTATTTCTGATTTTTCCATACGGGGCTTTCGAATTCCTCGCCGTTGATGAACACCTTTACATAAAAATCCGGGTCGCTGAATCTGTCTATCCCGTCTATTGTTCTTCCCAGATATTTCGCTTCCAGCGAGCGTATTTCCTTTATCTCAACCGTGACAATGACATTATCCAGCGGGTCGTAATCCTCTGACGTTTTTGCACCGACATCGCTTTTTATTTCGCCTTCCCAGAAAGAAAATCCGTTCAAAGGTACGGCAATAACTAAAGCGGTCAAAACAGCAAGAAAAGCTACCTTCTTCATGTCAATGTAGTTGAAATTCTTATAAAAAGTTTTCAATGCATCCAGCAATAGTTTTATATTTTGTAAGCGTTAAACCCATCAATGAAGAT
>CAZQQE010000045.1:0-7897 GCA_964595325.1 uncultured Thermoplasmatales archaeon
GCCATCTCCATCACTATCACGCATAACAGGACGCCACGGTTTACTTCCATTGGAAAACTCCACTCCATCTGGCAAGCCATCGTTATCGCTGTCATAATCAAGCATGTTTATTTTGCCATCGTAATCAGTATCATCGAATGGTGTCTGCCTTCCTTCTTCAACCGTCTTTATCCCATCCCATAGTGTTTGAATTTGCCAGCTCCTTGTAACATTGTAATATTCATCGCCATCCATAACACCATCATTATCGCTGTCAGGATCCAGTGGAGGTAGCAAGCCATCGCCATCGGGGTCAGGATTGCTCACCACACTTGAGCTGAAATTCTCCTGTCCATCTAATAAGCCATCATTATCGCTATCAGGATCCAGAGGATTTATTCCATGCTCTATTTCATATTTATCAAGAATGCCATCATTATCAGTGTCATTGTTTACTGGCGATGTGCCATTCTCATACTCCTGCATATTTGTTAAACCATCGCCATCAGGATCGCCATTGCTGCCATTGTTTCCACTTGCATCCAAAACATTCAATCCATACCATGCCTCCCATCCATCCGGCAATCCATCTCCATCGCTATCATTGTTATTCGGATCTGTCTCGCCGGCATCGATTTTTCCATTGCAATTCAAATCCTCCCCTTCCCATGCCTGCTTTATCCCATCCATCCTGCTGTAATTTATTCCCCAGTAGTTGCTGGATGAAACATAACTCCATCCGTCTATCCATCCATCCGGTAAGCCATCGTTATCGGTATCATAATAATGCGGGTTTGTAGTTGTCAGTGGATCTGTGTCGTCATATGAGGAATTAGAATAATTTGTGAATCCTCTTTCCACGCTGTCATATATACCATCACCATCGCTGTCACATGAAGTGAGAGCATTTTCAATGTCTTTGAAAGTATAATATATATCGTTGTTTCCTTCTTTATTGCCAACCCAGGTTATGTGAATCCAGTTCATAAGGTTATCATATATTGCCACGGGATGAGATGAAAGGTTATCGATTCTCTGCTCATCGTACCATCCATTGTCATATTTTTTATAATAAACACTTTGATTCTGCGACCATACAAAACACAAACTATTATTTAGTGGTATAACATCCCCTTCAGATACATTCCCCCCGGTGGTTATTTGAATAATTGATGAAAGAAGATTTCCATTGCCATCAACCTCAGTAAAATAAAGATTGCCATCGCTATTATTCTTCCACATTAAATGTATGCTTCCGTTCATCACAATTTTTGGGTTGCTGCATGCCCCGGATACGAGAAGAATATCGCCACTCCATGTTCCCGTGGTGACATTATAGAATTTATAATAAATGCCTTCATCACTTCCATATCCTTCCCATACAACATATATATTCCCGTAATCATCGATTTCAGAGGACGGATTTAAAGACGCTTTTTCAGTCAGCTGGGTATTTCCGTACCAGTAACCATGAAAGCCGGCTAATGCTGCAAAAGATAATGTAACAAGCCCGGCCACAGCCAAAAAAATTATAGCAGAATCCTGCAATTTCATAAAACTATATATGTAGTACATTCAAAAATTTTTCGTAATCGTCTCGAACGTCATTTCACTAGAATTGCAATGATTTTCTTATATACAAATCTGTCCGTAGCAGCCACTGTGCAAACCTTTAAATATAAAATTTACTTTACATTTGTAAAAAAAATTTGATATAATATGAGGGGTATAAACATGAACAATAAAGGAATTGCGGCAATAACGATAATTGCTGTGGCAGCAATAGCCGTTGCATCTGCTACGGCAATTTATATGCACGGAGGAAGTGAAAGCAGCACGGGCCCTGTCACGGCTTCGGTGAAAATAAATTTTGGAAACGGAACGGTATGGAGTTACCCCAACATTTCGGTTGACGGTAAAAATGCAACCGTATATGGCATCCTTCTGAAAGCAGCCCATCAGGGAAATTTCAGTGTTGATTATACTTACTACGGGCAGTATGACAGTCTTCTCGTGAATTCTATCGCCGGCACTCCGAATGGTGAAAACAACAGCTACTGGCAGTTCTGGTTAAATGGGGTGTACGGTCAGGTCGGTGCAGACAAACAGACGGTCAATGATAACGACATAATTGAGTGGAAATTCACTGCATTTAGTTAAACTTTAATATGACTTCCGATTTCACAAATAGAGGGAATAAAATGATGCACAATAAAAAGTTGATTGCGGCATTGCTGATAGCTATCGGTGTGGCAGGCAGGATTTTTTTGAGGGGGTTGCTTCCGAATACGCCCCATATTTACATGACGATAAACGGGATAACGCAGCCCGTCTTCATGATGGATATGTTTTTTGTTGTGGCAGCGGTTGCACTGTTCAGCGGAATTCTGCTCGGCGGATATTATACATTCATCGTTCCGATGGCTGTAATGGCGATAACCGATGTTTACTATGGTAACAGCTATATCTTTCTGTTCACATGGTCCGGTTTTGCTTTCGTAGGATTGATGGGGTATCTGAACAGCAAAGGTCTGTCGTTCAACACAAAATCCGTGGTAAAAGTTGCAGGCATGGGAGTAGGAAGCGTTCTTGTTTACGATTTGTGGACAAACTTCGGGAGCTGGCTCGGGTGGTATCCCCACACATTGAACGGGCTGACAGCATGTTTTGCTCTTGCATTGCCCTTCACGCTCTGGCATTTGCTATCCACAACAGCGCTTGTAACGGTACTTTCCATACCCGTGCTTTACGCCCGAAAGACGGTGAAAACCACTGCAATAAAGCCGTTCGAACACTACTCTACCATTACGGCATCTGCATTTCTCGGGGTGCTGGGTCTCATCAGCATACTGTAATACTTTGGGTGGAAAACCGGCTGCTTTTTCCTTCTTTGTTTATACTTACTTTCAAGGTAATTCCCTCTATTCCTGACTTCATATTTCACTCGAGAGGGGAAAATGTTTTATTCGCTATACATCCTGCCATAATTCTTTCATTCCTGTCCACACAATGAAATCTTATTTCTTCACCGCTGCCCACAGCAGCACGAATATGACGAGATAGGAGAGTAAAACCACAAAGGCATTCTGATGGGAGCTGTCTGCCAACTTCCCTATTATGACCGGCAGAGTTGCTCCTCCGACATTGCTTATCGAGATGTACAAACTTGCCGCTATGCCGACGTTTTTTGCATTGACTCCTTTTTCCGTCTCCTGGCAGTGGAGAGCGACAGGCCAGCTTGACTCGAGAAATATGCCGAACAGAAACGCAGCCAGCAGATAAACGAGGAATGACACATCAAAGTGGAAAACCAGCCAGAAAATTACCGAAATGGATGCCACCGCAAGCGAGCTCTTCTTCACCCCGTATTTGCCTGCAACATGCGGGAATAAAAATGCCCCGAGTGCGGCACCGAAAAGCATGATGCTTATCACGTTCCCTCCTTCGACCTCGTCCATTCCGAAATCCCCCAGAAGTTTCGGCAGGAGGGCGGATGCGGAGAGTGTTGCACCCACGATGAAGAAACCTATCATCGGGTAGAGTATTGCATTTCGAGATGAAAACAAACTTTTCATGCCCTCAGAAATTTTGACACTTTTCTCTTTGCTTCCTCCTTTATCCTTTCCGAAGGCAAGGTATGCCGCAAATGCAATGATGCTCAGCAGAGCGAAGAATTCGTACACCGCCTTTATCCCGTAACCTTCCTTTATGTACGGAGAGAGAAGCGAGGCTGTTGCAAAACCCATGAATAAACCTGAGCTTGCCAGTCCTATCATAAGTGATGCCTTTTCCTCGAACCACTGAATAAGCTGCGGGGCAAGCGCAACGAGAAGCCATGCCAACCCTATTCCGGCGACCGCCGTGGTGAAAAGGAGTTCGGAATAGCTGCCATTGAGCCATATTCTCCCGGTAAAACCCACCACCATGAAAACTGAACCTATGATCGCCGACATGCGGGGTCCCTTTTTGTCTACAACCCCGCCTGCAGGCCATGCAAGGAATACCACGAACAAACCGATTATCGAAAGAAGCAGATGGGATTCCGCACCGCCTATTCCATATAAACTCTCAAAGTCTTTAAGCAGAGGGGCCACGGCAAACCAGTTTGCCCCGTAGGCGAATATCAACAGCCATAACGATGCCAGTACTGCCCATTTGTATCCCTTGAATTTCATGGCAGGGAATATGCTTTCCGTTCATAAACTCATCGCTATTTTTTTAAGCCATCGTCTGTTCAATGCCCATGTTCAATCCGAAAATGGAAACCATGCCCCAGCGGGAGTTGAGGGAATTGCAGCTTAAACGGCTGAAGGAAATTGTCTATTATTCATATTCAAACGTGCCTTTTTACAAGAGGAGGATGGATGAGGTCGGCGTAACACCGGATGACATCAGAACGCTGGGGGATGTGACAAAACTGCCGTTCACGACAAAAGATGATTTGAGGGAAAATGCACCCTTCGGAATGCTTGCAGTTCCCATGGAAGAGCTTATAGAACTGCACGCCTCGTCGGGCACAACCGGCATACCTGTTACCGTATGCTACACCCGCCATGACATAGATGTATGGAGCGAGGTCATGGCACGATGCCTTTCAATGGCAGGCTTGACAAACAAGGATATATTCCAAAATCCCATCCCATACGGCACTTTTACGGGTGCATTCGGATTCCATTATGGAGCTCAGAAAGTCGGGGCGCTGGTGGTGCCTACCGGAAAGGGGCAGTCGGAACGCCAAATTGAAATCATGAAGCACTACGGTACAACATTCATGTCGGGCGTTGCCTCCTATGCCGTCCATCTCGGCCAGACGGCGATAAAGATGGGAATAGAGCCCTCCTCATTGAATGTCAGAAACGGGATTTTCGGAGCTGAGATGTTCACCTCAGGCATGAAGGAAAAAATAAGGGAGATGTGGAACATGGACGTTCACGATATATACGGATTGACGGAAATGTGCGGCCCCGGTGTTTCCGCCGACTGCGACGCCCACGACGGCCTTCACCTGTGGCAAGACCATTTCCTTGCGGAGATAATAGACCCCAAAACAGGAGAGCAGCTCGAACCGGAGGAGAGGGGGGAACTTGTTCTGACAACCCTTACAAAAGAGGGGATGCCCATTCTCCGCTACCGCACGAGAGACATAACCTACATTTATGACTCGACGGAATGCGAATGCGGCAGAACCCACATACGCCATGCACCCATAAGGGGAAGGAGCGACGACATGCTTATAATAAAGGGCACGAACATTTTCCCGGGGCAGATAGAGGAGGCGATAATGCGCCATGAGATGGCATCCGGCAACTGGCTTATGGTTGTAGAGAATATAGACGGCACAGACCAGCTCACGATAAAGGTGGAAACCAAGAGGGAGGTGGGGGCGCAGGAGGCGGAGGAGTTGAGAAAGAATATAGTCAAGTCGGTGCAGGTTATTGTAGCATTTACGCCCAAAGTGGAGGTGCTGCCGCCGGATTCGCTGCCCCGCGGTGGAATAAAGGCAAAAAGAGTTATAGACAAAAGAAAGAAGGAATAGTATTGCTGCTATTTCTTTTCCCGCCTGCTCATGCTGTCTTGTAGTTGTTTCTGCGGCTTTCATGAAAATTATTCATCGGTCTTTTCCCACTTCCTCAAATATACCTCGAATACCGTCCCGCCTTTCTCCCTGCCCTTTACCTCAATTTTTCCGCCGTAGCTGTCCACTATTGTTTTCACAAGATAAAGACCCAATCCGCTTCCCTTGCTATCCTTGCTTCTGGTGCCCCAGTCAAAAATGTTATCCTTGATGTCTTCCGGGATTCCCTTTCCATTGTCTTTTATCGTCACCTTACAGAACTTGCCGTCATCATCGACCGAAATGTCTATCCTGCTGCATCCCGAGTGCATGACAGCATTGCCTATGATATTGGAAAAAATATCATCTGCCATTTCATCCGCAATAACACCAATACTTTTTCCATCGTATTTTATTTCGATGCCTTCTTCCTCCGCATGAGGGAGATACATGGCTATTGACTTTTTAATTATCTCATCGATGTCAAACTTTCCAAGATTGTGCTCTTCCTTAGCTTTGTTTATTCCCCTGACCTTCCGTATTAAATTCTGGGAGGATTCTATCATATCCAATGCCCTGTTTGCGAACTTTTTTTGCTCGTCCGTCAGTTCCGTATCCCTGAGGATTTCCACGTATCCCCTGGCTATCTGAGACATATTGCTTATGTCGTGCCTCATCAGGGAATTATACAGCTCCACTCTTTTTTCCACCTCCCTTAATTTTGTTATGTCTTTGACAAGTCCCTGATATCCTATTACATTTCCGTTCTCGTCTCTCTTTACGCTTGCTGTCTCCAGACACGTTATTATTTTTCCGTCTTTCCTTCTGTATTTTACTTCATAATCTTTGACAAAGCCTTTCTCTTCCATTTCTTTTATGAATTTCTCTCTCTCGCCCTTATCCGCATATGTATCCGCCATATTTTTATTCAACAATTCTTCTTTTGTATATCCAAACAGTTCCTCCCCTGCTTTATTTATGTCGACAAGATTGCCGTCCTTTGATGTAACGTATACTCCGTCTTTTGAGCTTTCGAAAAGTTCCCTGTATTTTTTTTCCGACTGCTCCAGTTTTTTCCTTGAGTTTTTCAGCTCGTCCACCATTTTGTTGAATGTTTCCGTCAGCTTGCCAATCTCACCTTTGGCATTGGTTTTCACTCTGTAATCAAGATTACCGCTTGCAACTTCTTTTGCTCCCTCCACCAGATTTTCCAGTGGCCTTGTAATAGACCTTGCCAGAAGCATCCCCAGAATTGCTACAATGGCTGTAAGCCCTATCACCCCAATATACATTTCTCCCCTCATCGCCGTTATCTGCCCTGTTATTTTATCTTTCTCTATCAGGAAAGCAATGCTTCCGTTTATTTCATTTACCGGCGAATATGCGACATAAAATTCCATTCCGTTTAACACCACGCTTTTTGCGCCCTCATTTCCTCCGACCATATCCTCCCCCACACTTTTCAGACCTCTTATGTTGAATATATTCTCCTCAACAAATGTTTCATTCCATGTTTTGTTTCCGGCGGTATACTCCGGATGAACTATGATATTCCCGTTGCCGTCCACAAGCATTCCATATCCCGAGCCCGTAAATTTTGTATCAAGAATGTCCTGCTGAATGGTTTCGAGCAGAAGGTCAAAGCCAACCACGCCGGCAAATTTGTTATCTATGTATACCGGTGAAGCCACAGTCGTTACAAGCTTCTTCGTGTTCGCATCTACATATACCGGCGTCCATATGGTGGCATTGCTTTCTTTTGCCATAACATACCACGGTCTGGTTCTGTAGTCAAACGGTTTCAGTTCTTCTATTATCGGTACCACCGGTTTGTTGAAAAATAGAACGCCTGACTCCATTCCGAAATACGCAAGCTCTACCTTGGAATTATTTCCCACCACGAGGTCGAATCCGTCCAATATGGACTCAAAATTCTTCAATTCGTTTTCATGGGCATAATATCCCGTCCCATTCGGGCTTATCCATATGTATGAAGCGTTTACATTTCCGTCATAACTCCTGTTCCACGTGCTTGAGATATATGTTGCCATAGACCCGGCATCGCTCTTGAAGGCGGAAAATTCCTCGCCGTATAATGTGGCCTTCCCTCTAACCATATCTATCAAACTTTCGGTCGCCCTGTGGTTCAGTTCGTGCATGCTCTGTTCCGTCAGTATGTAGCCGCCCGTTGCTATGGGTATCACCGACAAAACAACAAGGAGGGTTATTATTTTCCCTTCAAGCCCCAGTTCTTTCATCTTTACCTCTGGGAAGTTTGATTTCAAATACCGTCCCGCCTTTCTTTCCTTCCTTTACCTCAATTTTTCCGCCGTAGCTGTCCACTATTGTTTTCACAAGATAAAG
>CAZQQE010000045.1:7997-9842 GCA_964595325.1 uncultured Thermoplasmatales archaeon
ACCCAATCCGCTTCCCTTGCTATCCTTGCCCTTTATCTTTTTGTCAAATATGCTTTCCCTTATATACTCGGGTATTCCGGTCCCATCGTCTTCAATTGAAATGACAATATATTTCCTTCCTTTTCTTCCGCTTATTGTAACATTTTTCCCGCCGGAATGCATGATGGCATTGCCTATGATATTGGAGAAAATTTCTCTCATAAGCTCGTTTCCTTCCGCACTTGCGTTTAAGGGCTGGTAATGTATTGCTATCCCTCTCTTCTCCGCCTCGCTGGAGAATTCCTGAACAATTTTTTTCATCATAGAATCCATGTCAATCTGAAAATGGTCACGACTTTCAGATGCGACCTGCATTTCCTTTACTTTCCTGATGAGTTCGTTGCTGGACCGTATGGCACCGTAGGCAATTTCCACCAGTTCCTTCTGCTCTTCATCGAGCTCGGTATCCATCAGAAGTTCGAGATAACCCATAATTACCTGATTTTTGTTGCCTATATCATGACGGAGAAGGGAATGATAAAATGCCGCCCTTTCCTCCGCCTCCTTCATTTTTGTGATGTCGGTCACTATTGCAAAAGTCCCGGCAAATTTTTGTCGGAAGGTGTAAAAAGGAGCTGCGGATATTATAGTATTCAATATTTTGCCGTTTTTATGGACAAACACCGCTTCGTAGGAATCCTTGACTCCCTTTCGTCTGATGCCTGTCTTCTGCTTGAATATTTCAAACTGCTCCTCCGTGGTTATATTCCGGAGATTCATTCCTTTCAGCTCATCAATGCCATAACCAACCAAATCTGACAGAGACTGGTTCACGAAAAGTATGTTCTCCTCCGTGTCCAGCTTTATGATTCCTTCCTTTGCGTTTTCCACAAGTATGCGATATCTGCTCTCTGACTCCCTGAGTTTTTCCAGCGTCTGAAGACCTTTCAAAACGGTTGCCATCTCCGATACGAGAGTATTGAACAGAATTCTGTCGGAATACGTTATCGAGTCGACCTCGTCGTTCTGCACATCGAAAACCCCGTACTTCTCATCCTTGAACGTTATGGGAACGGCATACTCGCATCTCGCCCCCGGCACTCCCTCGATATACTCTTCTGCCTTCAGCACGTCGGGTACGTACCTCGCTTCATTGTTATTGAAAACATAGGGAGTTATACCTTTCCCGTTCAGCGGCAGCCTCATCAGGTGTGTCTTTCGGTCGTATCCCCTTTCCTTAACAATTTTCAAATGGCCGTTATCCCTCTCCAGAATGGCACAGTTTTTGTACCCCAACACGTCCTTGGTGAAGTCCATGACAAGCGAATATAACTCCTTCTTGTTGGATGCTACTTTCATCTCTCTTGATACCCTCTCCACAGCATTCATCTTTTCATTGAAAAGAACGTGGCTCGTTACTTCGATAAGACATCCAAACACAGATTTTTTCCCGTTGTAATGCGATATTGCCCCCCTATATTCAACCCATATGTCCTTTTTCTTTCTCTCCAGTTTGAATCTTACCGGGATGCCGTTCATTACTTTCCTTCTCACCGTTTCCGTATCGTCATGGACCAACTCCCAGAATTTTTCTTCGGGGATTTCTTTTTCCAAAATACCCGTGAGTTCACCCATGTACCTATTCAATACCAGAAGTTTCCCTCCGCTGACCGCAAAGGTACCTATCGGAAGTGATTTCACAAACTCATCGGCTATGCCTGACATTCAAATCCTTGGTCGTTAGATATCACATGCTTTTTGTTCTTATGTGATATATCGACAATAGATATAATCGGATTATTTATATTTTTACAAAAATTTAGTTTTCCACCTTTATTATTTTCATCCCGCGGTATTCAAGCCTTG
>CAZQQE010000046.1:0-9001 GCA_964595325.1 uncultured Thermoplasmatales archaeon
AAAAGGCAAAGTTTTATTATTAACTTCCAAATATAAATTCATGCCCGAGGCGATTACCAGAAAGGAATTTCACGAATTGAAGGAAGAGGTCGAACACATAAAAGAAAACATTGCAATACTATCAAATCCAGATTTATTGGAAAAAATTAAAGAGGCAAGGATGAGGCTGGCCAACGGAAAGGGGATAGAACTGGAAAAAGTTACAAAAGATATTCTGGGTAGAGATGAGCTATAGGGTATTTTTTGATGAAAAAGCAATAAAATATCTGAAAAGACTGGACAAAAAATTTTCGGAATCAATCCTGAAAAGTATTTGGAAGTTGAGAGAGAAACCGAAGCATTTCGGAAAACAATTGACGGGCATAGACCTCTGGGTGCTCAGAGTTGGAGATTACAGAATTCTGTATAGCATGGATGAGGACACCAAAAAGGTAGAAATTGTGTTCATCGGTCACAGGAGAAATATTTATCGTAAACTGTAATATCAAAAAAGAGTTTAGAGATTGGCCAGTACACTTCTTTTTCGTAAATATTCAGGGCCCCTCTGGCTACGCCGTCCCATTTCATCCCAAACATTTATACGCCTTTCATTCCTTTAGCCAAATGTGTTTCACATGCCTGTGGAAAAGATAAGCATTGAAGAGTTCAGGAAAAAATTGTATGATATCCTAAACAGTCATGCCAACATCAGGAAAAACATCCCCAGAAGGGAGATGATAGAGGCGGCTGTAGAAAACAGGGAGGCACTGATATCCAAAAACGGTGCGCTTGCAACATGGACACCCCCGGAATCAACCGGAAGAAGCCCCAGAGATACGGTCATCGTCCGCCGCCCGGAGAGCGAGGGCAATATTGACTGGGATTCACCCAACAACAATCCCATCGACCCGGAAACATTCGAGATGGCTCTTCATGATGCGCTCCGCACCCTCGAAGGCAAGGAGCACATATACGTTACAGACAGGGTTATAGGAGCAGATCCTTCATGGGCTTTACCCACAATGACGGTTACAGACCATGCACTCACCGCACTTTTCACGGACAACATGTTCCGCCCCGTTCCGGACGGCATAGAAAAAAGCGTTTTTTACGGCAATGATTTTATTCTGGTAGTGCTCCCGTACGACAAACTTAATAGAAAAAGATACGAGGGAAGGCTGAGAAAACTCAAGGACGGCAGCACATCCAACATGCTCGTGGCGATGGATTTTGATAATAAAATAGGCATTGTATATGGCTCGGCATATCAGGGCTCCGTTAAGAAACTCATGTTCACCGTCATGAATTACCTGCTGCCGGAGAAAGGCATACTGCCTCTGCACTGCTCGGCCAACGACGGCGAGGGAGGCTCCGCCCTTCTGCTGGGGCTGTCCGGCACCGGGAAGACAACGCTCTCCGCCGACCCCCGCCGGGCTTTGCTGGGCGATGACGAGCACGGGTGGTGCGACAGCGGAATTGCCAACTTTGAGAACGGCTGCTATGCCAAGATGATAGACATAAGGGAGGAAAAGGAGCCGGAGATATATCATGCCGTCATGCACAATGATGACTGGAGGCAACACGGGGCGATAGTGGAGAATGCCATGATGTACCCCAACGGCAAGTTCGATTTTTCGGATGGAAGGCTTACTCAGAACTCGAGAGCATCGTATCCGCTGACCTATCTGACCAATATCAAGCCTTCATCAACTGCAGGACACCCGAAAACTATTCTGTTTCTCACGGCAGATGCCAACGGTGTCATTCCTCCTGTTTCGAAACTCACGGGAAAACAGGCAATGCTCTGGTTTCTGATGGGTTATACAAGCAAGCTTGCCGGAACCGAGACGGGAATAGAAGAGCCCGTATCCGTCTTTTCACGCTTTTTCGGCGAGCCCTTCATGCCTCGCAATCCTGATGTGTATGCAAACCTGCTGGGGGAAAAGATGAAAAGGCACGGCACGAACGTTTACCTCATAAATACCGGCTGGACCGGCGGCCCGTACGGCATTGGGAATAGAATAGACATAGATTACACGAGAGCAATGGTCGAAGCTGCTCTGAGCGGAAAACTAGAAGAGGTAGATTACAGAAAACATCCTTTCTTCAAAGTGATGGTACCCGAGGAATGCCCCGGTGTGCCCGCCGAAGTTCTCTGGCCCCGGAACACATGGGAAGACAAGGAAAAATATGACGAAAGGGCGAAAAAAGTGGCAGACGACTTCAGAAAGCACTTTGAGAAGGCATACGGCAGCAAAAATATTGACGAGGAAATCGCAAATGAATGCCCGGGGATGTGACCGACGGCTACCACATCATTCCTTTTTTGATAGGTAGTACACCCCGGAAAAAAGCAGCAGCAAACCTGCAATCTGCATCGACGTGAGCATTTCTTTCAGGACAACAAAGGCAATCACGGCTGCAAAGAAAGGTGCGGAGAGTTCAAGTGCGGAGACCTGCGCCGCCTTTATTCGCTTCAACCCCTCGTAATAAAAAATTGTTCCTACGCCCACAACTATGCCCACCATCACCTGATACACATTTGCGACAGCAATTTTTGACGTCGCCGCCAGATAAACTGCAAATGCTGCCGAGGCTATGAAAAATCGGTAGAATGTGATGACACCTGCATTCATCCCCCTCAGATATTTTCTCACGGCTATGGCTGCCGTCGCCCATGCTATCGTGGATACCAGCACGAGCAAATCCCCCATATTGCCGAATTTCAGGGATACGAAGTTGCCCGGTGTTCTGGTCGAAACCAGAAGTGCGGAAAACATCATGAGGGTAATACCCGTGTAATCAAATCTTGTCAGCCTTTCCTCTCTCATAACGAGAAATCCGATGAGAATGATGAAAACAGGCTGCATATGCCCTATCAAAACAACGTTCACAACCGGAATTTTCGTCATGGCGAAAAAGTAAAGCAGGTCGGCGAACAGAGTGCCGATTATCCCTATGTATGCCAGCACGGGCAACTGCTTCCTCTCCACCACGGGGCTTGCTCTTTTCATTGCCATATACGCGAGCGCCACACCCGTAACAACAAAAGCCCTTATAGCGGAGGTATGAAGAAAATCGGAATTCTGATACGATAATTTTGCAAGCACCGGCTCTATCGCCCACATCACGCTTGCGCATAGTACCGCCAGAATGCCCATATGCTTGCTGTCCATGCCTGCAAATAATTCAAAATAAAGTTAAATAGTTACCTTGCCAGAAAATTGAATAAAAAAATATTTCGTTTGCAAGACAATATACCACACCACCTGACGGGCATTGTTTTCGTTGGACGGTTTTCCGCATTTCTTTCCATCGGGGCTGAACGGGAGCACGTCAATCTATCTATAAATAGCTTATACGGCATTTTGTAACTTCTTCAGTTTTATAACAAATACAGTTCCTTTCGGCTTGTTGTCCTCCACACGGATGCTCCCGCCGTACCGTTCTACTGTTTTCTTTACTATGTACAAACCCAGCCCCGTCCCCCCTGTTTCGCCGTACACGAACTGCTCGTCAAACACCCTTTCCTTGATTTCGTCAGGTATTCCCTTCCCGAAATCCGCAATGCGAATTTCGCAACCGTTCTCACCGCTTATCGTTATATCTATTCTATCCGTACCGCCGTGAACTATTGCATTTCTCACAATATTGTCTATGACGGAATAAAATGCCTCGTCTGCCATAATCCTGCAGTCCCCGCTGACATTGAATCTGACGTCATAATCTTTTATGACATCCTCCACAATCTCTTTTGCGTTATACTCCTTCAGCTTGCTGCCCGATGAAACCATCGATTCGAATTCTCTCATCATTTTTATGAGATTTATACTTTTATTTATCCGCTCAAGAGCTTTTTCCATGAATTTTTTGCCCTCTCCTCCCGAATAAAGTTCCAGAGAACTGTTCGCAATCTGCAAATCGTTCAGTATGTCGTGCCTCATTATTTTGTTTATCAGACGGAGAGTGCCATTCAGCTGGCTTATCCTTTCCTCCGCCTTCTTGCGCCTTGTGATGTCTCTCAAAATTATGACTTTTCCGAGTGAACGGTTGCCCCCACCTCGTATCCGGGACACAAGGACATCATAGTACTTCCTCCTCCTTTTGATTTCCGACCGTTTCCCTTCGAGAGCGTCTGGCGGCAGCAGTTCCCCGATATTCGCCCCTATGTTTTTGGGGGAGAGAAACTTCCTTCCTGCTTCGTTGAAATTCACGATTTTCCCTTCATTGTCGACAATGACTATGGCATCCTCGATGTTCTTGAATATGACGTCGTACGCTATGGGCGTTATGTCCAGAAATCCGAATCTGAAAATGAGCCACACGAGAACCGCACCTGTAACATTGAACAGCAGAGGGGTTATGTCGTAGCCGGATGTCACTCCCGTCAGATATATTATATTGCCTGCAACAGGTATTATGACTCCCGCCGAGGAGATGAGCCCCTGTTTAAGGTACAACTTCCCCTGCTTTACGACCTCAACCAGAATCAATATGACGCCTGCAAGGGTGATGGAATGAAGATAAATTATCAGAAACCATAATGCTGGACCGTATGACGCTTCCACAGGAAACACCGCCCCAGACGCCAGTCTCACACTACGATAAAACAGATGACCGTAGTTTGTCCAGCAGAGAATCAGCCCCGATAGCGGGATGACGAGAAGGAGCAGGGTATTGCCAGATGTTACCCATTTCTTTCTTCCGGTATATTCCAGCGCAAACATGAACCATGCTACGGGAAGCGTAACGATTCCCAAATACTCTATTTTCACAAAAACAAGAGAGAGGGAAAGGCTTTCCGACCAAAGCTCCAGGGCATAGCCGAAGGACCATATGGAAAGGGACACCATTATGAAAACAAATATCTTCACAAGCCGGGAAGACCTCCACTGACGGGCAGCGTACAATATGAAGGCGACCGGAACGGCACCTGCTACCAGCATCGGAATTATATAAAAAGCGGACTGCCAGCCCATGCTACAACACCCCGTAGTTTATATGACGGATTGCAACATCCCCTCTTTTCATGTGATGTTCCATTATTTTAACCCCGAATATAAACATTATGAAAATATTCGTATACGCGCACAAATCAGTAAAAACCGTCGTCCATTCCCGGCTCCGCCCTTTTCCCCCCCGCCATATCCTTTATGTAATCATCATACCAGTAAATTTTTGCGGGTATGGCAAACGGCGCCCCGGGGTATGTTATCAATGCTTCCCCTGCCTCGAGCATCTGTATCTCCTTTTCCACTTTTGATAAATCCTGCTTCGCAGAACTTTTTATTATGTTACGGTCGCCCTCGTCGGCAAGCCCCAGAACGAAAAAGGTATTGAACTGTGATAACAGCTCTTCTTTTATCAGCTTCGGCTGCTGTGTTATGGCGCAAAGCCCCACCTTGAATTTTCTGCCTTCTCTGGCAATCTGGGAAAATATTCCCTCGCCCCTCAACACGCGCTGTGCCTCCTCCATCGTTATGAGAACGGGCGGAAGTTTGCCGAACTTTTCCTTATCCCTGTAGGCGTTCTTGTTATAGCGAAGAATTTTTCTTGCGAGAATGACCCCCACAAGCAA
This sequence comes from uncultured Thermoplasmatales archaeon, assembly GCA_964595325.1. GTDB lineage: Archaea > Thermoplasmatota > E2 > UBA202 > DSCA01 > VBQP01. Next base: position 5,558 of record CAZQQE010000046.1, read on the forward strand.
CTCTTCGTATTCATAAAGCCCGGAAGTATCGACAAGAACAACCTTTCCCTCGTTCAGATGGCCCAATATGGAGTCGGTAACAGCCACGCTTTCATCCCTGTGTATCATCTCAGAACGCATTATCCTCTCCGCCCTTCTCTTCAAAACATTGAAGGTTATGTCCTGCACCCTTCCTCCGAAAGCCTTCACAAGCTCCCCACTCTCCATATCGCACAGTTTAACCAGCCATTCCTTCCCGAAACGAGAACTTATGGCATAAAGAGCGTCCCTCTGAGCGTCCGTGAATGGGAATATGTTCTGCACGTCATCGACGGTTATTTCATACGCAGATATTTTCAGCATATTGTGCGGCCCGCTCAGCCGGTGGGGAGAGTAAACGACCAGCGAGTTCTCTGCCATAGGATGATGCTTCAGCCCCTTTGTCCCGCTCCCCCCTTCATAATATTCTCCGTGCGGATCGACTATCAAAATTCCGTATTTTCCGTGACGCATGGCGGAGGCGGCAAACACCCTCATCAGATTGCTCTTCCCCATTCCGGTAGTGGCAAATATACCGATATGATGGGAGATAAGGTTGCCGTCAAGACCGACTTCAACGTCCACCTCGGTTTCGCCGCTCCTCAACCTGCCTATAACGATATCTCCCGCACTTTTTCTCAGAAATTCGTAATCATCCTTGCTCGCCCTTCTGACCTTCGAGAAATGGGAGGGGATTGCCTTCGGCTTGCGGAACTGCCCGTCCCGGAGATAACCGAGGGGCGAGCAAACGCCTATATTGAAAAGCCTGCTCTCCTTATCCCTCATGGTGTAGGGCTGTTCCATCTCATCGAGCATTATCATTTCCCCGGCCGTTCTCAGACCCCACCTCTCGGAAGTTTCCTGACCGTACTGCAAGTCAATAACACGCAGGAAGAAAAGAGAGCTGTTTTCCTCATCCTCCGCTATCAGAATCTCCCCTATTTTTACATCCCTGCCATAGGGATATCTGAATACGATTTCCGTTGCATTTCTCCCTATTATCCTTCCAAGCATTTTATCACCCCAAATACTCATGATAGTCGAAAAACAAATCGTCCCACTCGTCCATGGTCAATCCGTTCTTCAGTGCCATTTCCCTCAATGCCTTTCGGTAATATAAACCATCCTCCGCTGTTATGACCACATTTCTGTGAATTTCGGCAAGCGGATACGGATATCCCAGACATGAAACATCATCTGAAAAAGCAGATATTTCCCCCAGAATTTTTTCAATGTCGTTTTCCATGGGATTGATATCGATACGGAAGGAGAATTTCGAAAACGGGTGGAATTTTGCTATGTATATCTTACGGCCTTCCGAAAGAGGATAATACCATCTCTGCTCCCCGAAAAATTTGTCTCCCCGGCGTTTCACCCAGCTCAGCACGGGCAGGTGGTTCGTATACAGGTCACTTCTCTTGCATATGCCCACAAGGTGCAGCCCCCGCCCCGCCGCAAGTTCGCAATTTTTTCTTATAACGTCGGCCAAAAATTTGCTTCCTTCCAAGGCGCCGTCCATCATTACGATATCACCTTCCTCAAGTTCATCCATGGCATCCGCCGCTGCCGCATTCTCTTCAAGACTCCTTATTGCGTCAACGGCTTCATCCATGCTCTCCGGGATTTTTTTCGGCGGGGAATGCATCATTTCCTCGTATTTCTCCGTGAATGTTTCTTTGATATTGCGTTTTTCTAATGCTTCCACCTTTATCTCTCCGATTTTTTTTGAAATTATGCCTTTCTCATCTGCAATAACGTATCCCGTTCTTCTTCCGACTATAATAAAAGAATGACCACTGAGTATTTTGAATGAACTGCCGTCTACGGCTGCCCCTCTCGCTTTACCAGAACTGCCAAATTTTTTGAACGAATTGCCGTAAAAATGGGCGATGAAATCCCCTTCATCCAGCTCAACCTCCGTTTCGCCCTCAAAATTCCTACTCCTCTCTATTGTTTCCTTTATGTAATCGAAAGTTCTGCCAATTTCTTCGTCCATCGTGCTTTACTCACGACATCCTGTACTCCACGACCACGCTGCCCCTATCGTCAACAAGCCGCCTGAGCTCTCCTTTACCGTACATCTTCAGGCTCTCCCCGAAGTTGCCTATATGTTCCCATCCCTTCATATGAGATAATATCAGTACGGGATATATAAAAATTGCTAAAAATTCAGGGTTTCAACTGTAAACGACAGTATCATCACAGGAAAAATAGCACATACGCCATCCCAGCTGCCACAACCAAATAAAGCAACGAATATTTATGAAAATCCATCCATATTTTTCTGCCTCCCGCAAGTCTCAGGGCAATCAAATTGGCGAGAGAAGCAATAGCAGTCCCATTGCCCCCGACATTCACACCGTACGCTATGGAAAGCCAGTTATGGGAAAATTTGGACATGAGAATGCCCGCAGGGACATTGCTTGTAATCTGAGAAAAGAACAGCGATAACGAAAACACTGCAGAGTTGCTTCCCAAGTTGAATGAATTTACAAAATTTGACAGCACCTGCATTCTGCCGATTAAGTGGAAATCGATAAACATGGTTATGAAAAGCAATATCAGCATCCAGTCGACTTTTAGGAGTACATTTCTGAATGAAATCAGATATATCAGAAAAATTACCGGTAAAGCGTAATACGCCAGCCCGAATTGAATGATGATGATATATCCCGCCAGAAGTAAAATCGATAGAAAGAATAATTTCCTGCCAAATTTGATTTTTTCGTGATTGTTCTGTGCGGATAAATTTTTTGAGGAAAACATAAGTAAAACGAAAATAATAAGTAAAGTAAAAAGCAAAACAAAGAGCGGGAACATTTTCATCACAAAAGTTGAAAAAGATATACCCCACTGATGCCACAAAAACAGATTTTGGGGATTTCCTATAGGGGTTAACGCAGAACCAACATTCACTGCTATTGCCTCGAAAACTACCAATTTCTCCATACTACCCCAAATAAAACCCCGAAAGCTCAATGTCAACGGAACAACAATAAACAATGCTATATCATTTGTCAAAAATGAAGAAAGTATGCAGGATATTAAAATTAGCAACAGCGCTATTTTTCTTTCGGTATTTGCCTTTCCAAGAATTCTCTCCGCAATAACCGAAAATTATTCACTTTCCGTTACGGCTGTCGTAATTATTAGCAATCCCGCCAGAGCGGCTATAGTCTGCCAGTCAACAAAGTCGGAATAACGCACTATCTCCCGAGAATACAGGGCACTTAATAAAACAAAAATAAAAAAGAATAGCAGGAATACAAAATTTTCGTTAATGACCTTCACGAATTTGCCATTCATCATCCACCCCAACCAGATTTGCAGTTCTCACCAGAAGAGTTGAATAGGATTAATCGTCAAGCGCTACCTTTTTCAGCTCATACCCGAGGGGGCATTCCACATCCCCGATAACTTCCAAAA
>CAZQQE010000047.1:0-8941 GCA_964595325.1 uncultured Thermoplasmatales archaeon
AATACCTTTGTCCCTTAAAATCTGCAACTGCTGTCTTATTTTCGGCTTGATGTTTTTGTTCCTCGGATGCATCTTTTTCATTTCTTCTTCAAAGTTGTACATCTCGCCCAGAGTAAATTCTTTCTTTTCCAGTTTCCTCACACATGAAAGCACATCGGTCAACCAGCCCTTCGAAGAAACAGATATTTCCCCAAGAAACAGGAACTTTTTCCATGATTCCCTAACAATATTTTCCGGGACAATTATGCCATCTGAAACGATACTTATCCTTGCATCGACGGGTAACCTTCCCAAGAGAATATTGGAGCCAACCCAGCCAGCCCTTCTTGCATTGGGGCTCAAAGCCTTCCTCTTTTCTATCACTTCAGGTGAAATAAAATGCTTTGGAATTATAATAACATCTTCAACAACCATGTTGTCCCGGTCATAGTGCATGAAAACAAAGTTGGGAGAAGTGCCGTTCTTTATGGCTTCAATCTTCGGTTTGTAAGCAGAGTCCATGACCCTGAAACCGAATGGGTGGCTCATGCTCTTCATCTGGTATCGTTCGCCACAATTTGGGCAGATAAAATCAACAACCTTTTCGTTATGTGGGGTGGGCTCCAGAAAGTCAGAAGAACATGCAGGGCAATACATATTTTCTTCGAACCATTTCTCAGTTACCACTCTGGCTTTCTGTGAAGGACTTTTGTATCGCTCGGCAATTTCTGGATGAAGCACAATATCCATTGAGATGTTAATGTTGGCTGATGATCTAAACTTTTCGTTTTAAAGAGCTAGTTGCAGTATCCAATTTTCCAGTTAACTTAAAATATTCTGCTTTCATCTAACATCATGCCTGCTGTCGAGGTTAACGGACTTGTCAAGGACTACGGGAAGGTGAGGGCTGTGAACGGCATTTCTTTTTCCGTCGAGGAGGGCGAGATATTCGGGCTCATAGGACCCAACGGTGCGGGCAAGACAACCGTGCTTCGTATCATATCCACTCTCCTGCAAATTACGGGCGGCAGGGTTAAAATTTTCGGTTATGACGTTATCAGGGATGCGGAAGATGTCCGCAAACTCATAAGTTATCTGCCGGAGGATGCGGGAGCTTACAAAAATCTGACGGGCATCGGCTATTTGCAGTTCATAGCAAGATTTTTCGGGGACGGAAAGGATTCGGAGGATATCGTTGAGAAAGGCATAAAAATAGCGAATCTGGGCAGGAGAATATACGATAAGGTGGAAAACTACAGCAAGGGCATGACGCGCAGACTGCTGGTTGCGAGGGCGTTGATGACGGAGCCGAAGCTTGCCATACTCGACGAGCCCACCTCCGGGCTGGACGTGATAAATGCACAGGAAATAAGAAAAATCATTCAGAGCACCGTCAGAGAGGGGACAACCGTACTGCTCTCATCCCACAATATGCTTGAGGTCGAGTTTCTGTGCGGCAGGATAACACTGATGAACAGGGGCGAGGTGGTGGAGAAAGGAAGCCCTTCCGAACTCATGAAAAAATATAATGCAGCAAATATAGAGGAAGTTTTCGTCGAGGTGGTGAAATGAACCATCTTCTGAACATAGTAAAGAAGGAGGTCAGGGAATTGCTCACGCCTTCGACTTTCGTTCCCATAATTGTCATGGCAATCATCTTCGGCAGCATGGGAAACATGATCGGAGGGGCAACGGAGGAGGCGAAGGAAAAACCCGTCATGGGCATAATAAACATGGATAACGGGACTTTTTCCGGCATCGTAAACAGCACGGTATACAATATGTCCAAGGTGGCTTACATCAGCTCTTCGGGAGACATAGACGAAGGAATAAAAGTGCTGAAGGAAAAAGGAGGAACAGCTCTTATAGTGGTGCCGTCCAATTTCAGCGACAGGATAGCAGGCAATCTTCCGGGCAAAATCGAGGTATACTGGATAATGAAAGGGGCGGGAATAATGGATTCCATTTCTTCCGGCGTCGTGGAGGCGATTCTTCATGAAGCAGACAGAAGAATTTCAGTCGAACTCATGGAAAAGGGAGACGTAAATGCAACCCTTGCGCTGTCGCCCACCGAAAGGAACGAAACAACCATTTTCAAGGGGAAGGAAATGCAGGGTATATCCCCCGGCACGATAAGCGCGATGCTGTCATCCCAGTCAACAATGGTACCCATAATAATAATGATAATAATCATGATGGCAGGAGGCATGGTTATCTCTTCCATGGGGATGGAAAAGGAGAATAAAACTCTCGAGACACTGCTCACCCTGCCGGTGAAGCGCTCGTCCATCGTGGCGGGCAAGATAGCGGGCAGCGCCGTCGTCGGTCTGCTCATGGCGGTTATTTATATGATAGGCTTCAGTTATTATCTGAATTCTTTTCAGGTATCAGGCGGTGTGAATCTTGCGGATTACGGGCTTGTGCTGAATGCATGGGATTATCTGCTTGTAGGAATATCATTGTTCATGGCTTTGACGGCTGCTCTCTCGCTGTGCATGGTTCTCGGCACGTTTGCGAAGAATTACAAAAGCGCACAGACGCTGACTGTTCCTGTTTCGATACTTGCAATCATTCCCATGTTCATGATAATGTTCAAGGACTTCGGCACCCTGCCCCTCTCCCTCAAGGTAATCCTTTTTGCAATCCCGTTCTCCCACCCGATGATGGCGGTTCGTGCCCTTCTGTTCGGGAATTACACGCTCGTTATCTCCGGCATTGCGTATGTAACGGCATTTGCGCTTGCAATGATTGCAATAGCCGTCCACATCTTCAAGACCGACAGACTGCTGACAGGCTCCGTGAATCATTCATTCAGAAGGAAACGCTAACCTTTTATCCCCTTGCTGTTTGTTTTCACGTGCGGAACGAATGGGATGAAATCGCCGGAAGCTTTGACAGCACACGCCGCCGGCCGTGGAAGGAATGCCTGGAGTTCATGAAAGGCAGGAAGGGCAATGCAATCGACATAGCGTGCGGGAACGGAAGGCATCTCATCCCGATGGGGAATGGGATTAACGCGGTCGGCATGGATTTGTCACCGGAGATGGTGAAGATAGCAAGGGAAAATGTCGGCGGAAATGCATTGTTTGTTGTCGGCGATGCCTCCTCCCTCCCGTTTCAAAGCGATACGTTTGACTTTGCGCTTTTCATCGCCGCCCTTCACAACATCAGGGGGCGGGGCAGGCGGGTGGATGCGTTAAGGGAAATGGGGCGGGTGCTCAAAGGCGGCGGGGAGGGGCTGGTTTCCGTATGGTCGAGATGGCAGGACAGATGGAGAATGCACTTTTTGAAGATGCTTTTCACCTTCAGAATAAGAGATTTCGGGGATATCAACGTTCCATGGAAAAGGGATGTGGAGGCAATGCGATTCTACCACCTTTACAGCATGCGCGAGCTGAAAAGGGATGCAAAAAAGGCGGGGCTGAAAATAGCAAAGGCGTGGAGCGTGAGAAAAGCGTCGAAGAAGCATGCGGACAATCATTTCATAATCGTGAGAAAATAAGCAAGGAAAAAAATCAATGCAAAAATCATCCCGGCAGCCATCAAAATAATGGCAATATTCTTGTCGGATGAAATTACAATCGGTATGGGTCCTATGAGGATAAGCCCCCCGGCATGTTTATCCGTTCTTGTATCTCTGTGTTCTATATATTCGGCAGAATGCCCATCTGTCTGTGAAAGCATGAAAAGGGGAAATGAAAAGAAAACCAACAGCATGCCGGCAAGCATGAGAATGCCGCTGCCGTAAATGAACGGGAAGACAATAAAAATGCCGGCTTTACCCTCGCCCAGAGCAACGCCTGCAACGATACATGCAATACCTGCAATGAACATAATGGCCGGTATTTTACTTTCCATATCTCCTCTGTCTCCTCTGGTACGATTGTATGACTTCCAGAAAATCCGTTTTCTTCAAAGCGGGCCAGTAAACATCCGAGAAGTAAAGTTCCGAATAGGCAAGCTGCCATAGCAGGAAGTTCGAAATCCTTTCCTCCCCGGAGGTACGGAGTATCAAATCCGGGTCGGGCACATCTGATGTATACAGGTAAGAAGAAATAACATCCTTCGTTATGGCATCGATATCCATTTCTCCTTTTTTCACCTTGCCCGCTATCTTTTTTACCGCCTCGACGATTTCCTCCCGCCCGCCGTATCCTATGGCTATGTTGAAGTAATGCTTTTTGTAATGCTTTGTGGCGTCCATGGCGTCCTGCGCCGCCCTCGCCACCCTCTCCGGCAGTTTCCCTATGTTCCCTATTACCCTCACCCTGACCTCGTTTTCGTGCGTTCGCTCGTCATCTGCAATTTTTCTTAAGTCCTTCTCGAACAAGTCCATGAGATGATTCACCTCATCCTCGGGTCTGTTGAAGTTATCGGTTGAGAATGCAAATACGGTTAGCCCCTCTATCCCTACTTCATGGCACCACCTCACCACGTCCTCCAGTTTATCGCCGCCCATTTTGTGTCCCTCTTCCGGCCCCATTCCTTGATAGAGCGCATACCTTCGATTGCCGTCCATTATGATTGCGAGATGGCGAGGAACTTCATGCTGTTTTATCTCCTCCATCATTTTCTTCGCCTTTATGCGTTCCATCTCTTGGTATATGAAATGAAAGAGTTTGTTATCCCTGATATGTCGCATTACGCTTCTGGCAAACTGGCTTTCTATTGCCATGTCGCCCAGTTCGGTGACCCTCTTCTTTACATAACTCTTTTTCATTACGACCCTCAATAAAATATGGTGTTATAAAGTTGCTGTTAATTTAAAATATGAGAAGGCTTTACCATTATGAAAGTCGTTATCGCCCTCGGCGGAAATGCGCTGGCAAAACCGGGACAGAAAGGCACGAGCGAGGAGCAGTTCAGAACAGCCATGCAGTCCGTCAGAGACATAGTTAAAATGATAGAGCACGGGTGGGAGGTCGTCATTACGCACGGAAACGGTCCGCAGGTCGGCTCGATTTTACTCCAGCAGGACGTTGCCAAAAGCGTCGTTCCTCCGATGCCCCTTGATGTCTGTGTCGCACAGTCGCAGGGTCAGATAGGCTATATGATTCAGCAGTGCATGTTCAACTCCCTTGCATCCAGCGGCATAAAAAAAAGCGTGGCGGCGGTGGCAACTCAGGTTCTTGTGGATAAAGACGACCCGGCATTCGAAAATCCGACGAAGCCCGTAGGCCCTGTCTACCGATACGACGAAGCTCTGATGAGGTTGAAGGAGGGATATATAATGAGCCGTCAGAAGGGCGGCTGGCGCATTGTCGTTCCCTCGCCTGACCCGATATCCATTATTGAATCGGATGCGATAAGAAATCTGATTGACAGCGGCATAATCGTTATTGCGGTCGGCGGCGGCGGCATACCGGTCGTGAGGCGGAACGGCGGAATCGAAGGCAGGGAAGCCGTCATAGATAAGGATTTGGCATCGGAGCGGCTTGCAAGCGCAATCGGGGCAGATGTTCTTCTCATACTTACGAATGTGGATGCAGTCTATCTGAATTACGGCTCTGAGAACCAGAAAGAATTGAAAGAGGTGAAACTGAAGGAGGTTGAGGACTACTACCGGCAGGGGCAGTTCCCGCCCGGCTCCATGGGGCCCAAAATTCTGGCAGCAATAAGATTCCTTGAGAACGGAGGGAAGAAAGCGATAATATCATCCATCGAGCATGCATGGGATGCCCTCGAGGGAAAGGCAGGGACCCAGATTGTGAAGTAAGGAAAAATTGCAAATGGTTCTGGCTATGCCGCCTATGTATCCAGTACCTTTTCCACCTCATCCGCCTTCACTTCCCTTTGCTCTCCTGTTTCCATGTCCTTCAACGTCACCATTCCTCTCGCCCATTCATCGGGGCCCATGATGATTGCCTTCTTCGCCCCTATGCGGTTTGCATACTGGAGCGATTTCTGGACGCTTCGGTGCATCAAATCCATCTCCACCGCCACCCCTCCGCCCCTCAGCTTTGATGCCAGTTGCGCCGCCTCCTCCCTCATTTCATCACCTATCGGATGTATGTAGATGAGTTTTTTTGGCACAGTGAATTCATGTCCTTCCTTTTCGAGAGCAAGCATGATGCGGTCGAACCCGAGGGCAAAGCCCGCCGTGGGTGTATCCCCCCCGCCCAGCAGAGGCAGGAGGCTGTATTCCCCGCCGCCGCATAGCTGTTTCTCGGCGCCGAGCGAGGGTGCATCTATCTCGAACACTATTCCTTTGTAGTAATCCAATCCTCTCGCTATGGAAGTGTCGAGCGTATACGGTGTGTTGAATGCGGAAAGCCATTCAAGAACGCTTCCGAGCCTTTCTGTCTGTCCAACGCCAAAAAATTTGTTAAGGGAGTTAAAATCCCGGCATTTCAGAAATTCCATGAACTCGTTTGCTCCTTCTCTGCCTTCCACCATCTCCGCAACACCGTCGTAGTCGGATTTGTCTATGAGCCTCATTATTTCTCCTTCGTTTCCGAGCTTCATTCTTCCGATGAAAGAGCGCAGCATCTCGAGGTCACCGATGCGCAAGCTTATGTTGTCCAGCCCCGCATTTTTAAGCACGGAATACGCCGTCGAGACCATCTCCGCCATCGCCTCGGGCTTGTCCGTTCCTACCAATTCGCATCCCATCTGCCAGAATTCCCTGTAGCGCCCTTTCTGCGGTCGGTCGTAGCGGAAGCAGTTGCCGAAGTAGTAAACCTTCAACGGCTTGGGGCTCATCTTCAACTTTTCCATGTAGAATCTCATGGTAGGGGCTGTCAGCTCGGGGCGGAGGGCGAGCAGCCTGCCGGATTTATCCTGAAATGCATATGTCTCCTCTATCACACCCTCTCCCGATTTCATTGTAAAAAGTTCCATGTGTTCCATGGTGGGAGTCGCTATCTCTCTGTACCCGTAACTCTCGAACACGGCGCGCATTTTCTTCTCCACGTCCCTTCTTTTCTCCATCTCATCTGGAGTGAAGTCCCTTGTGCCCCTCGGTTTGCCTACCAAAACCATGCTCCTTTAGCAAAATTGCATTTATTATTGTTGCTATCCCAACTTTTTTATTTAAGTTCCAAATACACCCCCATGGATATTAAGCAGTGGGCATATGTGTTCATCGGATTGATTCTTCCGTGGATATTGATTATTGCAGGGGCGACTGCCCATGTGTACAACGTATGGCTTTATGTCGGTTCTATCACGTGGTTTCTGACGAGTATTTCCATTCTACTTGCGCTATGGGACTAGCAAGAAAGTTTTATAAAGAAAAATTGCTTAATGTAGTTAGATAAAATGGCAATCATAGGGGGAATATTTGATAAAACTCGCAGGAGGGATGGCGAATACATAGACCTTGCCGAGGAAATCGGAAGCATGGAGGAGGCGGAGCCCATGCTGCACGTAAAAGTTGCAGAACTGCAAAACTATGAGGATTTGAAAGAATTCACCGACCTTGTTTATAAAGGGGATATTGTGATACTGGATACCGCCCAGCTATCGTCAGATGACCTAGAACTCGAGAGGATAACGAACGAACTCAAGAGGGTTGTGGCTGACATCGGGGGAGACATTGCAGGATTGGGCAGGAATTTGCTCATAGTCACACCTTCGGGCATAAAGGTTGATAGGAGAAAAATAAGGGCATCTTTTTAGCCTTACCTCAGAGATGGGAATATACGGGAACAGGCTAACAGTATGTGTTATCCTTTCTGATTGATACTATCTATTTTCTCATAGCAACATAGCAACTCTTTTTGTTTCTGTCTTCTCTTATGGGCATGTTCCGCATATATAAACCAGACACCTGTCTCAACCTTTGAGAAAATCCCCGATTTCGATATAATCCATCCATTCTTCCCTGCAACCGCATTTCAGATTATCAAAAGCATTTCTATCCTGATATATCGTGAACCTTTCTACGGCATTTATGAACGAAGCATCGCATTTCCCGCAGTTGTGTGCCCCCCGCCCCCGCCCCCCGGCGACGACATCGCATTTTACCTGTCCGTCAAAAATATCTGCTGCATCCTTCAAAATCTCGGCAACGCTCCAGAGCCACGGGGGACGGTAAAGCCCCCTTCTCCAGAGATAATCGACGAGGGTGTTGGCATGGATTGCAACCGGATTGAATGATAATGTATCTGATATATCCAGAACTTTTTTTGCAGATGAAAGTGCATCTTTTATTGCTTCCTTTTCTGTAAGGAATGGGGGTTTTACGAGTATGTATGTTTTCAACTTCATGTTTCTGTCAATCACACCCTTTGCCGCTTTTCTCCACTCCGAGAAGGTAAACCCTTTGTTTACGGAATATTTCAGCACTTTGTCATTGGCAGACTCCAGCCCCATCGCTACCTCAAGTGTCTTGTTGCCTGATAATCCTTCAAGCCTATCGAGATTTTTTATGAATTCCGGTCTTGATTCTATGATGACTTTGTCTGCTTTCTCAAAAAATTTTTTCAGCATCTTTATCTGCATATCGACCGGCACTTCCCTTTCATCTAGAAAACTCCCGGAAGTAAATATCTTAACTATCTTTTCCCCTTGATATCTTTGAAGTGCAATTTCCAGTTGCTCTTCTATCTCCTTTTCTTTTATGTCGGGGATGCTGTCATTGAAATACCCGCACATCGTGCAGCCGGAATGGTGTGCCCAGAAGCACCCTCTTGTCTTAAGAATGAATACGAAGGCTCTCGTAACTTCATCTCCCAGTGTATCATTTTCCGACCATGTTCTGGGCTCGATATCCCTGTTGGGTCGTCTTACCTTTCTAAGCCCCCTGCAGAATGCCTGCAGTTCATCCATACGATGGTATTGCCCGGGCTTTATTATCTTTTCCTTGGTCAGTTTCAGCTGGCTATCAACCCATCGTAATAAATCGAATTTGGGTAATCAGGTGGTCAGAGTTGATAAGTGGGACTGAACTGCAAGAGCATATCATCATAAGAAATTTTAAATATAAAATATTTATTTAGTTATGCGTACAAGGATGATA
>CAZQQE010000048.1:0-8926 GCA_964595325.1 uncultured Thermoplasmatales archaeon
CCCAATAAATCACCTTAGATGGGTATACGCTCATCCTTTAAAAAGGTTATAGCCACCGTTTTTGTATGAAAATAGTGGTAAGGCATGCCCGTGTTTTCCCAAGATTGTTATGCGGCCATGCTGCTTTCCTACTCCATACTGGGCGAGAAAATAACGGCAATTCTGATAGCGGGTGCACTGTTCATCCTTTACGGCATATATCTGACCGAAAAGGGATAGTTTAAAATATCCTTTTATGTTAAAATTTTTAAGCCGGCTGGCATTGAGGTAATATGATACTGTCCGATGCGGATATTAAGGACTCGATCAAAAAGGGAGACATATCGATAGAACCCTTCAACCCCAAAAATCTGACACCGAACGGATACGACCTGTCCGTGGGAGAAATCATGCTTGACGGGGAAATCAAAAACAAAGCGGTCATCCCGCCGATGAAGTGGTTTGCAGTCGGCACGCTCGAATACATAAAACTCGGAAGCAGGGCGGCGCAGCTCTGGTTGCGCTCCACATACGCAAGAAAAGGCGTGCTGTCATCATTCGGAAAGGTTGATGTGGGTTTTGAGGGCTCGCTGACGATATCATGCTTCAATACGCGAGATGAGTTGCCCATTTCTTCCGGCGACAGAATATGCCAGATTGTATTCGAGGAGGTAAAATCGATGCCGGAGCGGGTATATAAAGGAAAGTACAAGGGCCATAATAACATAAAGTTGGAATAACATGAACGATAGACTGAGAGAATTGTTAAACCCCGTTGTGGAAGTATGCGGGGAGTGCACGGAGGAACTGAAAGGGTACATGAAATGCGGCATGTGCGGAAGAGACCTTTATTCATACGAAGGAAAGATATACGAATGCCCCATCTGCGGAAACTTCTACTGTTCGGAATGCTGGAACAAAATGGAAGGTCATGAGATTTATACCGGAACGATAAAAACATGGTTCGAAAAGAGAAATTACGGATTCATAAAATCAAAAAAATTCAGGGAAGACATCTTCATCCACGCCGACGACGCCGCCTTCCGGCCGGAGGAAGGGGAAAAAGTGGAGTTCGAAGTGGAAAACACAAAAAGGGGACCGAGAGCAAGAAAAATAAGAAAAATAGGGGAGAGGGGTTGAACTTTCAGTTCTTCTTTGCTATGTTTTCAAGTATTTTTATCAGATAGTCCCAGAATTTCTGTACGGTTGAGATGTATACAACCTCATCCGGGCTATGTGGATGCTCTATCTGCGGGCCGATTGATATCATGTCCATGTCGTACTTGCCGCCTATGACTCCCGTCTCAAGACCTGCATGTATGGCTTTGATTTCCGGCTCTTTCCCGTACAACTCCTTGAAAGAATCCTTGGCTATTTTCAGCAGTTTCGAGTTCAAATCCGGCTTCCATCCCGGATAAAGGCTTCCTTCCTCGACCTTGGCACCTGCAAGTCCGCCTATCGCCCGTATGCTCTGCATCGTTGCTTCCAGCGCCGAATTTACGGAACTTCGGGAACTCATCATTATCTCCAAGTTGTCGTTCAGCCTCACCTTTGCAAGATTTGTAGATGTCTCCACAAGACCTTCCACCTGCTGGTCCATTGCAAGAACACCGTGAGGCAGTCCCATCAGCATGTCCAGCACTTTCTTCTGGCTTGACGAATCCAGCACTTTCTCTACGTCATGCTCGCTTGTTTTTATCGTTATACCGGGGTCTGAGACCGAATACTCATTCTTGAATATTTTCTCGAATTCCTTCGCCTTCTTGACCGCATCTTCCACATTCGACGGAAGTACTTTTGCTATTGCCTCTCTCGGTATGGCATTGAATTTATCTCCGCCCTCGATACTGCTTACTTTCGCATCCATGTTGTACAGCAGCCTCGCCATCAATTTTATGGAGTTTGCCCTTCCTTCGTTTATCTCCACTCCGGAATGCCCTCCTTTCAATCCCCTGACAGCTATCTCGATTCCTTTTCCTCCTGTTTTTTCGTATTTGACAGGAATGGTTAGCGTACTGTTGCCGCCGCCTGCACATCCGATATAAACCGCTCCGAATTCTTCCGTATCAACGTTTATGAGCATTTTTCCTTTCAGCACCCCTTCCTTGAGCCCGAAGGCTCCGGTCATGCCTGTCTCCTCGTCTACCGTGAGCAAAAATTCAAGGGGACCGTGCTTTATGTCATTGTCTTCCATAACCGCAAGGCATGACGCAACCCCTATTCCGTCATCTGCCCCGAGAGTTGTTCCCTTTGCTCTGACCATGTCTCCGTCCACATATACATCTATGGGGTCTTTCTCGAAGTCATGCTTCGAATCCTTGTTTTTCTCGCAGACCATATCCATGTGCGCCTGAAGTGTCACCATGGGCGCGTTCTCGTAAGCTGTTGCCTTTTTTCTCACGATAACGTTCCCGACATCATCCCTCATCACTTCATGTCCAAGTTTTTTTGCCACACTCACAACATACTCCGCCACTTTTTCCTCGTGTTTGGAGCATCGGGGTATCTTGCTTATCTCCTCAAAATATTTCCACACCAGTTCAGGTTTCAAATTCAGTTTCATTTTAATCGAGAGGTAATGGCGAACAACATTTAAAGTTTTACTTCCTCATGACGTCAATGGAATTTACATGCCCTGTCTCGGTGAAATCCCATTTGTAGAGATTGTTGCTCAACGGCGGACCGACGGCATCTCCGCCGACAGGCAGCCCTCCCAGATAGAACGAGCCCAGCGGGTCTGCAACAAGCCAGTACCCGAATTTGTCTTTCAGGGTTGCAAAGAAAAGATTTGTTC
This sequence comes from uncultured Thermoplasmatales archaeon, assembly GCA_964595325.1. GTDB lineage: Archaea > Thermoplasmatota > E2 > UBA202 > DSCA01 > VBQP01. The sequence goes on from CAZQQE010000048.1 coordinate 2,774, forward strand.
CGTAATAGGCATCTATGTCATCCAATACCTCCTTAGCCTTCATTCCGTCTCCGATGTAAACGGTTGCAAAAGCATGATTGTCCGTCATATAAATTCTCGTTGTGCCGCCGATGCTTGACACGAGCGCGGAGAAAAGCATGGCGTAATCCTCGCAGTCCCCGCCGCCCCTGTTCAGCGTTGTTACTGGGTCGGACCACACGTCTTCGCCTTCCGGGTCAGGAATATATTTGAGGTCGTTAACGAGATAATCAAATATCGAGCAGACCTGAAAGGTGTTATAGCTTCCGGAAAAAGGCAGGGTGATTTCCCTCGCCTTCTGATAAATTGTCATATCGAAGGGGTTCACCATATCATTTATTCTGTCAAAATAATAGTAGTAGTTCTTGGAATATGTATATACGCTGCTGACATTATACGGCATGACATCAATATCATTTCCCGAAAAATAGGCAGTGCCGTTATCGTACCATCGGTTCTTTGAAAGGGGGAGATTGCTGTGTACCATAAACGAGCATGAAACGGAGTAATAATACTTTCCCGGAGTGCTGGGAGTACCGAACGCCATATATGATACCTCCGTCTCGCCCTTTTTTACCGTCATCCCTTTTTCATTATCCAGCCATTTCCATTCGGAATTTCCTATTTTAATTCCGTAATTATAAACAAAGATGTCATTCGACCCGGTATTTTCTGTTGTTATCTTAGCCACCCCGCCGTAATCGACATAAACCCTGCTCAACTCCCATGAAATATTATATTTATACCCGGGCTGCACGTGCAATTCCGCCTTCGGTTTATCGGTGAGCGGGAAGTGGTAATCATATTCTCCGGGCAAAGTCAAATCTTCTTCTTTAAAGCCCGTTCTGTGGGTTTCCCCGAATGGCCATGAAATACAGCCCGACAACATCACCATGATGATAACCAAGGCGGCGGCAAGACGCATAGCAGTGAAATAGAAGGAGATAAAAAATCTTTCCTTTATCCCAAAATCGTTGAGTTAATATATCATTTCCTCATTATCCAGTAAAACTGCGAGGATAGCCAAGCTAGGTCAAAGGCGACAGACTCAAGATCTGTTCCAGCAGTGGTTCGCCGGTTCAAATCCGGCTCCTCGCATTTTTTTAATATGGCAATACCTTTTTATTTCATTGGCCATTTTTCACTATGGATGACCGCATAGGGGAGTATACATCAAATAATTTTCCCAGAAGCAGGAAGAATATTTCATTGATACTTGAACAGGGAAAAAGGAGGCATATAATCCATTCGCTCATCGAAGTTGACGTGAGCGAAGGGAGAAAGATGATTCGGGCAATTAAAGATAAAACAGGAAAGAAAATCTCGTTTACGGGATGGATGGTCAAATGCATTGCCCAGACCATAAGCGAGTACCCTGAATTCAACACCTTCAAACACGGGAGAAACAAATTGATAACATTTCATGATGTTGATGTTGCCCTCCCCGTGGAACGTGCCGTAGAAGGCAATCCACAGCCCATGATTCACATTATAAGAAAGGCGAACGAGAAAAGTGTTGAAGACATTACCGAAGAAATACGGGCTGTGCAGAAGGAACAAATTTCCACGGATGCACAGGTCCTTGGCGCATCCCTTACACGATTTGAGCGATTTGCCCTCGGAGCTCCGATATGGCTGAAAAGGTTGATGCTACGATTCTTCAGAAACAATGCATTCCTAAGGAAAAAACATTTTGGGACATGCAGCGTGACTACCATAGGCACAGTCCGAAATTTTCAAGGATGGAATATTGCTATAGGAGGAAACTACACACTCCAGATTGCCATAGGGGGCATCACAAAAAAACCTGCAGTTGTAGATGATAAAATTGCTGTCAGAGAGTTTCTTAGCATGAACACCGCCGTTGACCATGATATCGTCGATGGCTCACCCATGGCACGCTTTACCGTACGACTTAGAGAGCTGGTGGGAGAATGCTACGGACTGAAAAACGAGGTTCTTAAATAGCGTGCTTATTGATTATTCCATGTTATGATTTTTATCCCATAATCCTCCATTTGAGCGGTTCTTCATTTTGGTGCCTTATGCTTTCCACCTCGCTTTCAATCTCTGCAACAAGTATGCCTGCTTTTTCGTATCTTCTGGATGAGAATACGGTGGGGTATACCCCTCCGTAAATAGCAAATCCGTTTGTAGTGCAATCATAACCTTTCACGATTTACCCTTACGCCGTCCAAAAATTCTTCTACATCTTCCCAGTTATATGGAGCTCAATTCCCCTGAGATTACCTCAAACCGAATTCCTCGAGTTTCATCCTCTTTTTTTCCTTGTCCAGGAAATGGTATACGGTGGAATGATTGGAACCGTTCAGAATCATCTCTACCGCCCTGATGGCAACATCCATGCCGCCTATCCCTCCTATCAGCCCCACGGTCGTGCCGTACACCGAAATTTTCGTATCGGTTGCATCCTCTATCGCCGCCCTTGTTTTTCCGCCCCTTCCTATTATGCGGCCTGCAACACGATGTATGCTCTTTGTTTTTTTGCCGACATAATCCCGCACGTCGATGAGTTCGAAATAGTAATTCTCGTTGAAAAGCAGCATGGCATGCTCGGGAGAAAATCCCCTGCCTATTGCTTTCACGACATTCTGCGTATCGAGTTCGACGACGGCATCATCACCCTTTATCGTCACGTCACCTGTTTTCGAATCCACATGGATTTCGGTTCCGTAATCCTCTATCTTTTTCTTGACTTCGCCGTTTTTCCCTATGAGGACTGCCACCCTTTCAAGCGGTATTTTTACGAATCTCATATTTTTTCCTCCAGAACCTGTTTAAGAACGTTATCCTTATCAACTTTAAAGAATTTCCCGAAGAACTTCGATATGTTGAAAACATCCCTCTCAAGAAATTCTCTGGCCATCGGATTTTCCGATTTTATCGTCTGCCCCACATCTATAATTACGGGCCCGTCATGAAGCAGGATATTATACTCGGACAAATCGGCATGAACAAGCCCAGCTTTGTTGTACATGAGGGAAATGCTTCTCACTATCTCCTCGAAAATCTCCTCGGGTTTGTCCATTTTTGCGTTTTTGAGCATCGGCGCCGGCGTCTCTTCCGTCCCGATATATTCCATGACGATGACATTGCCCTCGTTTGCAATCGGCTCCGGCACCCTCACGCCCGCCCGGCGGAGGCGGGAGAGGTTGTTAAATTCCTTCCGTGACCATTCATGTATTATGCTCCTGCGATTTTTCTTGACATTCACAAGCCCGTCGTACTGCAGATACTTGGATATATTTCTGAATGTGACGGTATTTACCCGATAAATTTTTACTGCCACAAAACCGTTCTTGTTTTTTCCTCGGAAAACGTTTCCCTCCTTCCCGGTGGATATGGGGAAATCTATTATGTCGATTATCCCTTTATTCATGAGTTTCCACAATGACGTGAGCGTGGACTTATCAAAAACCTCTCCTTCGGTTCTGCCGGACAAAAAATCCTCAAAATCAGCCTTCCATTTCATCTTCAGAACACATTTATGCTGTCCGGTATCTTATGCCTTCTGGAGAGATTTGATGCCTGGGTGGGAGTGTAACAGTACAATATATCCGCCTTGTCCTCCTGAAAATCCCATGGCCGGACAATAAGCAAATTGCCGTTCCTTATCCACTTCCTTTTCTTTATCCTCCCACGTATACGCCCCATTCTCGACTTCCCGTCCTCGCAAATAACCTTAATCCTGCTACCCCCGACGAGCTGGTCTGCAATTGCAAACATCTCGCCATTGTTTCGATTGGGAAGACGTATTCTGACGTATTCGTTTTCTTCATTATTTCCTTTTTCCAAATTATCAACGGATAAATATGACTTCCCTATATGTATGTATCGGAATTACTCAATACCCCACAAACGGAAGAGTAATTTGAATGGAATAACCTTCTCCGCCTCGACTTCCGCAAAAATTTTTACCTCGTGAATGTTACCATGTTGATATGAGGTAGCGAAATGGCGATAGCGTCCGTACCGGGAAAGGTGATTCTAATAGGCGAGCACGGGGTTGTATACGGTCAGCCGTGCCTCTCCGTCGCCATAGATTTGAGGGTGGGCATTGAGATGGAGAAAGGGGACGAGTTCAAGGTCAACGGCAGGAACATGGATGCAAGGAGGCACACGTATATCAAGCGTGCCATAGATAACTTATGGAACGGCGGTCCGCTGGAAATCACAACTTTCTCGAAAATCCCGTCAGCAAGCGGTCTGGGCTCTTCTGCCGCCATCACCACCGCCTCCGTCGCCTGCCTGCTGGAGATGAAGGATGAATTTTCCATCGAGGATGTGGCAAAAAAAAGTTTTGAAATAGAGCACGAGATACAGAAGGGAGGCAGTCCCAATGACACGTCCGTCTGCACTTACGGCTCGGCCATACTTCTCTCCACGGAAAAGAGGGACGGCTTCATCTGGGAGATATCGAAGGGCGAGCATAAATGGTTCGTGCACCGCATAGATGTACCGGACATGAAAATAGTCATCGGAATGACGGGCATAAAATCGAAGACTCCCGTGCTCGTGAAAAAGGTAAAGAAGTTCGTGAAGTATTCTGGCTTTGCACGTGAACTGACGGAGCGCATCGGCGAACTGGCAATGGAAGGTGTGGATGCATTGAAGGACAGCGATTTTGCCTCTCTCGGAGAAAAAATGAACGAAGGGCAAAAGATTCTCCATACGCTCGGGGCGAGTTCACCCGAACTGGAAAAGCTCATACACGCATCTCTGAGGGCGGGGGCATACGGGGCGAAGCTCACGGGCGCGGGCGGGGGCGGCAGCATGATAGCCCTTACCGACGAACCGGAGAAGGTGGCAATAGCAATAGAGAAGGCGGGAGGAAAGGCGATGGTAACTTCCGTATCCCGTGAAGGCGTCAAGGTGTGGAAGTAAGTTGGGGTTAGCAAGACAGATGACCAAAAGAATGGCCAATAGTGGACAGACAGAGAATTGCCGTCACATTGAATATCTTTTGAATATCCGGCATATTTTCAATCTCACATAGTTTAACTATTATACCTACTTACTTACTCCGATTGTCTATCTCATATCTGTATTGGCCCAGGGGGTCATCCAACGGACATATGAAACAATTTATCTAAGCAGATGGAATACCAGCCCCGTGAGAAGTTTGGGGTCGAACCATGTTGATTTCGGCGGCATGCTTTTCCCCTCATCCGCCACCCGCTCCAGTTCCTCGATACTTGTGGGATGCAGATAAAATGCAGCTGCGTTTCCGCCCTCGTCGACCAACCGTTCATATTCCTCACGGGGAACATCTCCTCCGACAAAAAATATGTTGGGATCGTTCCTCACGTCCTTTATCCCCAGAACCGGGTCGAGAAGGCTGTTCTGGAGTATGCTCACGTCAAGGGAGCCGACCGGGTCGTCCGGTATGTCTGCAGGAAGAAGTTCCCACCATCCTCCGTTCCAGTACATATGTATCTCATGCCTTCCCGGCTCTTTCACCGATTGAAGTTTCCTCACGTCAAATCTTTTCTCCACCTCATCCATGAAATTCCCGTTGTCTATTTTCCTTATGACCCTGTTGTACGGCAGGATTCTGACCTCGTCATCGCTCGCAACGAATGTCATTACGTATCCCGCCTCCCCGCCGCCGTGCTTCTTCATGTATTCGTAGGCTGCTCTTATGCGGTGGTGCCCGTCCGCAATATACAACTCCGTTCCTTCAAATGAAGATTTTATTCTGTCAGTTGCGTTGCGAACCTTCCAGAGCTTGTGGTTGTACCCGTACTTATCGAAATCGAAGACGGGCTCGCCGGTGACGATTTCATCCATGATTTTCTTGATTTCCGGATTGCTTCTGAAAATGGTCCATACAAGGCCTGTATTGGCACCGGTGGCTTCTATATGCCTTATCCTGTCTCTGAGGGGTTTTTCTCTCGTTTCCTCGTGCTTTTTTATCGTTCCGTTGGCATAGTCCTCAAGGGATACGGCGAGTATGAATCCCCTCTGCCTGAATTCATCGTTTCCTTCCTGATACAGATACATGCAGGGTTCATCCTTCACCATATCTTTCAACGCTTTTTCAAATGCAATCCTTGCATTCTCATACTTTTCATCTCCATCGCCCTCAGGCAGGATTATATGTATGGCATTTTC
>CAZQQE010000049.1:0-4188 GCA_964595325.1 uncultured Thermoplasmatales archaeon
CCTTCAAACTTTGCTATTTTCAGTCTGACGAGCCCTTCCTCCTCGTACCATTCGGAGGTGCGCATGGGTTTTGCATTTCTATCTATCTCAAGCTTGAAGCCTTTGTTCTTATTCCTTTTCACTCTCAACCTCAGATTGAGATTTGTTGAACTGTCTCAGTACTATGTACCCCAGCAGAAATGCGATGTAACCCCACACAAGCATGCCCGGCCATGCAGGTGCATTCTGCATCAGTTTGAGGTTTATGTGCCCTATTATCAGAAATGCGGATATGACACCCATTATTGCTTCTCCGGCAATCAGCCCCGCGGTGAATAGCAATCCTGTCCGGTGGGCCATTTCCTTTGGCGAAACACCATGCGATTTAATCGCCATTTCCCAGTCGCTTAACTCTTCATCATTGCCGTTGCCTGTAGAGCGCTTGTCTATTATTTTGTCAATAAATGCTCTTATAATGCCACCGACAAAAATCGGTATGCTTAAAGAAAGGGGCAGATAAGTTCCTATGGCTACCGGCAGCACGGGTATATCCATCATTATAAGGACGAGGGCAAGGAATGCGCCTGCAATAACATACGGCCATACCATATTTCCTCCGATAACTCCTTTCACTATGCCACCCATCAGGAACGCCTGAGGTGCAGGCAAGTTCTTTGTACCGATTCCGTATGCACCGTCGAGTGCTTTCACCACAATGCCGAGCACAGGAGCTGCTGCAATTATACCGAATATTTCGGCAAGCTGCTGCCTATACGGCGTCGAGCCTATCATTTCACCAGCCGCCATTGACTGCAACACATCTCCCGATATTGCACCGGCACAGCATACGACGGCAGCCATAAGTATGACTATGGTCATGCCCGCTATGCCTGTCGCACCGAACGCAAGCATTATCAAACTCACAAACAGCAACACCGCAACGGTCACACCGGAGATGGGGTTATTGGAAGAACCGAGCAGCCCCGCCATGTAACCGGCTATTGCACTCGCAAGGAAAGCGGTTATGACAAGTAAAACCGCCATGAATGCAGATACGGCATACATATCTGAAATCCATGCGTACAGTATGAATGTGGGTATCACCAGAAAGCCTATTGCAACGAACACTTTCTTGAAGTTGAGGTCTTCATCCGTTCTCTTTCTTGTCTCCATCTCCCCGCTTCTCAACCCCTTTATGGCTTCCTTTATTCCGCCCATCAGGTTATTCCTGAGTTGCCATATGGTATAAAGCCCGCCGACCACCATCGCCCCGACACCTATGTAACGTACATAGTCGCCCCATATCGTGTAAAATCCTTCCAGAGCGTTGGATGAACCTGAAGGCATACCTGTTGACATTATAATTAGGGGTGTGAGTACGACCCAGCCAAGTATGCCCCCTGCAAAAACATATGAGGCAATGCGTGGCCCGACAATGTAACCGACGCCGAGCAACGCGGGCGAAGCTGCACTGCCTCCGTAAAAGTAACCTTCGGTGGAACGCCCTGCCACGTAATACTTGCCCACTGCAACAACTTTTTCGACAGTTCCCCTGAACACATTAAGTGAAACCACCGAAAACTTTACTATGGCTGCAAGCACGGCTCCCACCACCATCCATATGCTCCCTTCGCTCCCCTCCCCGCCGCCAGCCGACGCAGTGATAACGGCAGCAACTGCGATTCCTTCAGGGAACGGTAAATCCGTTTTTACGATGAGTGCACGCCTGAGAGGAACCATCCACAGAACACCGAGTAGTCCGCCTATGAGGGCTATCAGAGTGGTCTCCAGATAGTGAATATTTTGCCATGCACCTATGACAACGAGCGCGGGAATGGTGAATATGACACCTGCCGCAAGTGCCTCTCCTGCTGCTGCACCCTGCATGCCTATCACGGTCTCCGTTATAGTTCCTTTCATGGGTTTTAACAGGGCAAGGGCCATTATCGCCCCGGGTATTGCTGCCGAAACGGTCATTCCGGCATAAAGACCCAGATATGCATTGGCCGAGCCCATGATAACTGCGAGAACCATGCCCACAAGGACAGCCTTGAGAGTCAACTCAGGCAACTCTTCATCTGCAGGGATGTACGAGTTAAAATTTTCACGTGACATTTGTATCTCCCCCTTAATCTCTTTTTATTTTATAAATCCATCGTTCTATTCGGTCAGTTTTTTCTCGTATTCGGAGGAGGAAAGCAGTTTTTCTAACTCGCTTTCGTCGTCCATTTTAATTTCAACCAGCCAGCCGTCATCATAGGGGGAGTTGTTCACCAGTTCCGGTTCTCCGTCAAGTTTTTCGTTTATTGCCGTTACTTCGCCGCTGACAGGCGCGTATATCTCCGATACGGATTTGACCGATTCCACAGTTGCAATTTCATCTCCCTTTGAGAATCTGTCGCCCACTTTCGGCAATTCGACGTAGACTACATCCGTGAGATGGTCTTGGGCATAGTCCGTGATTCCCATTCTTGCAGTCCCGTTTTTCTTCAAAACCCACTCGTGAGTTTCCGTGTAAAGCAAGTTATCTCTAACTTCCGTCATAATCTTGCATTGCAATTTGACATATTAATTTTTGGTTTGTTTCTTCTCGTAAAACCATCCTCCGATAATGCCCGGCAGTGAATATATGGCAGCACCCCAGAATATTCCTGCTACCAGATAAAATGCTATGTAAGGCAGATAAGATGGGTGGTTATGAGAAATAAAGCTGTGAAAATTAAATATGATGGACGCTATGGTGGAAGTCACTCCAGTAGTTGCACCGCATATCCCTCCAAGATGCAGGGAACGAAGATAAAAGAAGCTGAAAATACCTATGATGAGCCAGCCGAAGGGCAACCCAAGACCAGCGTAAAAAGCACCGTCGCTGCCAATCCTTATGACCACCGGACGAAAAAGCGATATGGAAAGACCTATGGCTGCCCCCCATATAATTGCAGCGGGTAGCTTTCCACTGAATTTCATTTTTTATTCCCCCTTGCAAATATATGAAAAACTTGCTTAAAAATATTCGGGAGGTGCAATCAAATCACTCCACCATGTTATATTTTTCATTTGCCCGAAGCATGTTCCTGATTTCTAAAATTTCGTTTGCCAGTTCGAAGTTAAATGAAGGCGCAGATTTTGATATACCATTTTCTGTGATGAAGTAGCTTATATGGATTACATCGGTCACATCAAAATAAAAATTTTTTATTTTTATGCCATCAGGTGCATTTTTCCATATTTCCCTGTCATTTTCCTCCTTTAAAAAGACGAAGGGAAAGACCTTGTATGACGAGGCAGCCACGAAAATTTCCTTACTCTCTTCATTCGCATACGCCAGCAGGGGAGCCGTCCCTGCTTTATTGATAATGCTGTCCTTTAGAATGGCATCCGCTCCCATGAGTAGCATATCTGCCTTATCCATCATAAAAGCAAGGGTGGCATCAGTAGTTAGCGTAACATCTATGCCCTCGTTGCTCAGTTCCATGGCAAGTTTTCTGCCCTCGTATTTCGGACGTGATTCGCTGCATATTACTTTTATGTCCTTGTTTCTGCATGCCTTCAATATTTTCATAACCGTCGAACTTCTACTGTACGTGAGAATCGTGCTGCCGTTCTCTACCGCATTCACACCATTTTCAATTACCTTTTCATTTGATTTTGTCATATCTTCAAACTTTTTCTTTGCCCGTTCGCCGTACAGAAAAGCAAAATTTGCAATATTCCATATGGATGCCATCGAAGGGTATGTTGATAACAGGGAATAACATTTTTCCAAAAGCGCTTCCCTTCCGATGTATCTTTTCATCCGGTCAATTGCTTTCCGTTCCAGTTCTGCTGCTCCCGAAATCCTATCCTGTTTCATCCCATATTCAGCATATTTCCATACATAAACATTTTGCAGGCGGTGATGGTAAAATATATAATACCTTTACGGATAAGAGCCTATGCTCAAGTACAGCACTATCTCCGTGCCCAAGACTCTTCACGAGGAGATACGAAGGACAGTTGTTGAAGACCCCCGGGTCGGGTATTCAAGCGTTGCAGAGTTTTCAAAAGAAGCGATACGCATCAGACTGGACGAACTCCGGATGGAACTCAAAACAATGGAACGGAGCAACGATAGCATGGAGAATCTCATAAAGAGAATAAGAAAGGCAATCAGGTCAAGGTAAGGGCAACGACTCATATTTGTAAGTATATTTATTTGTAAGCCGTATA
>CAZQQE010000049.1:4288-8853 GCA_964595325.1 uncultured Thermoplasmatales archaeon
TTTGTAAATATTGTTTTACGCCAATTGAATGGCATCGGGGTTCACGCAGTATCTTGGCATTCTCCCCTCCAGCCCCTCCATCAGATTCTCGGCTGCGATAATTGCCATCTTCGTTCTGGTCTCCACGGAGGCGGAGCCGGCATGGGGCGCGAGAACAACGTTGTCCAGTTCAGCAAGTCCCTCCGTCAGGTATGGTTCATTTTCAAACACGTCGAGCGCAGCTCCTGCTATATCTTTGTTTCTCAGTGCTTTTACCAGTGCCTTCTCATCGATGCATTTTCCCCTTGCCGTGTTGATGAGATACGCATTCTTTTTCATCGTCTTAAGCTCTTTTTCTCCTATCAGGTGGTATGTTTTCTCCGTCAGGGGAACATGCAGCGTGATGTAGTCCGATGTCTTCAGCAGTTCATCAAAACTAACGAATTCTGCATTGCATTCTCTCTCGAAATCAGGTTTTCTTTCTCTGCTGTAGTATATTATTTTCATATTGAATCCCGTTGCCCTTCTTGCGACTGCCTGCCCTATGCGTCCTGCTCCTATGATGCCCAGCGTTTTCCCATAAACATCGTTGCCCAGCAGAACCATCGGGCCCCAGCCCTTGAATTTGCCTTCCCTGACCATTTTATCGCCTTCAACGATTCTTCTTGCTATTGCCATGATAAGAGCCCATGTTAAGTCTGCGGTTGTTTCAGTCAGAACACCGGGAGTGTTGGAAACGGGTATTTTTCGCCGTGTTGCTTCTTTAAGATCAATGTTATCATAGCCCACTGCATAAGTTGATATTGCCCTCAGCTTCGGGGCAGCATAGAATACATCCCTGTCTATAGGATCTGTAAGCAGACACAGCAGCCCTTCCTTATCCCTTACCTTTTCTATGATTTCCTCTTTTGGCGGAGGAGCATCTCCCTCGTATACTTCAACCTCATGTTTTTTTTCCAGCAGGCGTATTCCTTCTTCAGGAATTCTTCGTGTGAGGTATATTTTTGCCATGCAGATGTAATGGATTTCTTCTTCTTAATTTTTCGATAATATAATATATTACTTCGTTTATATTTGGCCATGGAGAAAACATCAGTAGGTATGGATGAAAATGTGGAAGGTGCACTGTGCTACGTACTCGGATGGCTGACAGGCATCATCTTCTATTTGATAGAGAAAGACAACAAGTTTGTTCGCTTCCATGCGAAGCAGTCGATTCTGGTATTTCTGTCACTGAATATTCTGTCTATGATATTCGGAGGGTGGTTCTTCCTATCATGGCATTTCTGGGCGCTCTGGTGGTTATTCAGTCTGATTTCATGGCTCATATGGTTGCTTACGTTCATACTGTGGATAGTGCTTATGTACAAAGCATACAAGGGAGAGAAATATAAGCTGCCGATAGTGGGCGACATAGCAGAAAAAGACCTTTAAGAAACGACAACCTTTTATCCCTTCTTTTTATACCTTTTTATGGTTAACAGTGGTAGTTTCAAAAGCAGTGATGACGTTCTCGAATTTCTGGAAAATGACGGGAAGGATGTAAAATTCATTAATATTCTTTTTCCAGATATACTCGGAGAATTGCGCGGTTTTGGCATTCCCTCATATGAGCTTGAGAGTGCGTTCAAGGAAGGCAAGGGATTCGACGGCTCTTCTATAGAAGGACTTGCAAGAATAGAAGAAAGTGATCTGATAGCTTTTCCGGATGCAAAGACATTCCGCATTCTTCCGTGGGATTATAAGGATTGGAACGGAAGTCCCCACCGCGTGGGCTGCATGTTCTGTGATATTATGAACCCCGACGGAAGCCGCAGCGCAGGCGACACCAGATATGCTCTAAAAAGAGCATTGAGGAGAGCCGAAAGCGAAGGTTTTAGCTCTTTTATGGTTGGGCCTGAGATGGAATTTTTTCTCTTTAAGAATAGCGAAAATCCGCTGCCGTTGGATAAAGGAGATTATTTCAGCATAGGCATTGGCGACCCGTATGAACATCTTAGAAAGAATATAGCTCTCGGATTGTCTAAGATGGGTATTGTTACTGAGTACGGACATCATGAAGTTGCTCCTTCGCAGCACGAAATAGATTTGAGGTACACCAATGCCCTCGAAATGGCAGACACGGTTATGCTCTCCCGTTATGTAATAAAGGAATTTGCAAGAATGGAGGGTGTATATGCCACATTCATGCCCAAGCCGCTCGACGGAGAGAATGGTAACGGGATGCATATCCACCAATCATTGTGGAGAGGTGATGAAAATGCCTTCTTTGATAGAAATGGAAAATACCAACTATCGGATGTCGCAAAAAGCTATATCGGCGGTTTGATATCCTACATTCCAGAAATCACATCCGTTCTTAACCAGTGGGTGAATTCTTTCAAACGTCTCGTGCCCGGATATGAAGCGCCTGTTTACATTGTATGGGGACAGAGAAATCGTTCAGCATTGATACGCATTCCAGAATACAAACCCGGGAAGGAGAAGGCAACAAGAATAGAACTCAGAAGTCCAGATCCGGGATGCAATCCTTATCTTGCCTTTTCCGTCATGCTGGCGGCAGGATTGAAAGGCATCGAGAAGAAATATGAACTGCAGCCGCCCTGCGAGAAGAATATATATTCCATGGACAAAAAGGGAGAAATAAAAACACTTCCAGAGAATCTAAGTGAGGCGATAGAGATAACAAAGAAAAGCGATGTAGTAAGAGAAACGCTTGGTGACCATCTTTTCAAAAAATTTATCGCAAACAAAGAGGCAGAGATAGCAGGTTATAGAAGAGAGATGGGGCATAAATATGATGCCACGGTAAGCCCGTTTGAAATAGAGCATAATCTCTCCAGACTATAAACAAATTTATATTTTAGTGGCATATAAAGGGGCAATGTACGATACTAAGAGCGTTGAGATTGCAAAGAAAATCCTGAATAGAGAGAATATCAAATGGATTCAGGGTCATTTTGTAGATATTGTGGGAAATCTCAGAGTTTTCTCCATGCCTGCAAAAACATATCTGGAGGATACCATATGGAAGGAAGGGGTAGGTTTCGACGGTTCGTCGGTTAAAGGGTTTGTGCCCGTAGAGCAATCAGATATGATAGCTCTTCCAGATGCCAGAACAATTTTACCCCTTCCATGGTTCTATGAGGGAGGAGCAGCAAGAGTCGTTATGGATGTTTTGAATGTGGATACATACGACTATTTCCCAGGAGATCCACGTCATATCGCGAGGAGAGCGATGCAGCTCACCAAGAGCATGGGATACAGCAACGTGGAAATTTCCCCCGAACTTGAGTTTTACGCATTCAAGAAATCCAGCCTGCCCGAGGGTAGTTCCAGCAATCTCGAAGAACTTATGCATGGGGTGGAGCAAATACCAAAAGGCAAGCATCCAGTGCTGGGCATAAAAGAAAAAGAAGGTTACTTTGCCTCTCCCCCGACAGATTCTGCAGAATCGTTCAGAAACAAACTCTCTGAAGCTCTGTTATCATCAGGTTTTGATGTAAAATATCACCATCACGAAGGAGGCGCATGGCAGCAGGAAATAGAAATAAAAGCGTTGCCGGGGGCTGTTAAGGCAGGAGATGCCTCCATATTTTTCAAGTTCCTTGCGAAGATAATGGGCTCAATGGAAAATCTGCTTATCACGTTCATGCCAAAGCCCCTCCCCACAGATGCAGGAAACGGAATGCACGTGCATATGGAACTATTTAAAAATAAAAAATCTGCTTTCTTTGATGAAGATGGTAAATACATGCTATCGCAGACTGCACGATATTTTATAGGGGGTATACTTGAACACGCAAAAGGAATGACGGCTATAACAGACCCCACGACAAATTCTTACAAACGCCTTATCCCAAACTTCGAGGCGCCGATAAATATTGCATGGGCGGTTTATAATAGAAGCTCACTTGTGAGAATTCCAAATAGAGCAGGAAAACATAACTCAATAGACATAGAGGCGCGTCACCCCGACCCGTCTGCAAATCCATATCTCACATTTGCCGTTCTTATCCATGCGGGTATGGACGGTATAAAGAAGAAAATTGACCCGGGGGATCCTGTAGAGAAAAATATCTATTCCATGGACAAAAGAGAACTGAAGAAGTACAACATAAAGAGACTTCCGAGGACACTCCATGAGGCATTGGAAGAATTTGAGAGTGATGAAGTGGTGCAGAGGGCACTTGGAAAACATGCCTCTCAGGCATTTGTTGACATAAAAGAGGAGGAATGGAATGACTTTCTCTCTCAGATATCTACATGGGATTACAAAAAATACTTCAATGTGTGAGTAGAAGCTGATTTGAGTTGTATCTTCATCCATTTGCGGAGAGCATTTGCAATCCTTGGTCGAAACTCATTTTTGTTTTTAATACAGCCAGCATAGCATATTTTTGTGGACTTGGTGCCAAATTAATTTACTGCATAGTTACCAGAGGAACGTCATCTGATTCAAAACAATTGAAGAGAATATTGAATGAATGTAGATGGATGAAAGTGGAAATCATTCTTGGTAATGGGGGATATGATACGAGAGAATGTTTCAATGAAATTGAAAAGCATGGCATTGGCTGGAATAA
>CAZQQE010000050.1:0-8810 GCA_964595325.1 uncultured Thermoplasmatales archaeon
ACCATGCAAAACCTTAAATACTTAAGTTGTATTCAGTTTTAAATTGTAATTATTACAAAACAAAATTAATTACAGTTACAGGGTGAAGAACTTGGAAAACCACGAGAAATACGTGAAAATACTGAAGGAAAATCATATGAAAGTAACTCCACAGCGTATAGACATACTGAAATATCTAGAGGAACATATGACCCACCCGAGTGCAGAAAAGATATATTCCGATTTGAAGAAAAAAAATCCGTCGCTTTCAAAAACAACCGTCTACAACACTCTCGAAGCATTGGGTAGACACCACATCATACAGATATTGACCATATCCGGCTCGGAGCTGAGATATGACTTCAGAACAACACCTCACCACCACTTCATGTGCACGAGATGCGGTGCAATAATTGACATTGATGTTGACTGCCCCTATCTAGGAAAGTTCATGGGGATGGGGCACAGAATTGATGAAATGCACGGATATTTCAAGGGCGTATGCAAAGATTGCCTTGAGAAGGAAAGGAGGGAAACTAAATGAATATAAACATTTGTGTTAATACACTAAAGGAGATGAAAATATGAAAAAATATGTATGCCAGATATGCGGGTATGTATATGACCCGGAGAAAGGAGACCCCGACGGAGGGATAGAACCCGGCACCGCTTTTGAGGATATACCGGATGACTGGGTATGCCCCGTATGCGGCGCATCGAAAGAACAGTTCAAAAAGGAGGAATAAGATGAGCGTAAGGAAAGTTAAGCCGGATATTTATGCAGTGGGGGCGATTCACTGGGACAGAAAACTCTTCGACAACCTTATTCCGCTTCCCGACGGAACGACCTATAACTCATACCTGATAAAAGGGAGTGAAAAAACAGCGCTGATGGACACCGTGGACCCGAGCAAGACGCAGGAGCTAATGAGCAATCTGGAAGAAGACGGCGGGAAAATAAATTACATCATTGCCCACCATGCGGAGCAGGATCATTCCGGCTCGATTCCCGAAGTGCTGAAACGCTATCCCGATGCAAAGGTCGTCTGCACTCCGAAATGCAAGACGATGCTCATAGACCTGCTACATGTGAAGGAAGACAAATTCATGGAAGTAAATGACGGCGATGTCCTGTCACTGGGAAACAAAACCCTCAAATTCATACACGCACCGTGGGTTCACTGGCCGGAAACAATGCTGACATATCTGAAAGAAGATAAAATTCTCTTCACATGCGATTTCCTAGGTTCGCATCTTGCAACAAGCGAACTTTTTGTTGAAGGTGGAGATAAGGTCTACGAATCGGCAAAAAGGTATTATGCGGAAATAATGATGCCATTCCGTACTGCCATCAGAAAAAATCTGGGCAAAATAGAGGGGCTGGATATAGATATTATTGCACCGAGCCACGGCCCTGTTTACAAAAACCCGGACTTCATAATAAATGCCTACAAAGAATGGATTTCCGACGATGTGAAAAACGAGGTTGTCATACCCTATGTTTCAATGCACGGAAGCACGGCAGCCATGGTAAACTATCTGGTGGATGCACTCATAAAAAGAGGTATAGAAGTAAAGCCCTTCAATTTGACTGTTGCAGATATTGGCGAGCTGGCGATGGCGCTTGTTGACGCCGCCACAGTGGTGATTGCCTCCCCCTTGGTACTTTCAGGCGCCCACCCCTCCGCCATATACGCAGCGTATCTGGCAAACGCTTTGAGACCAAAAACAAAATTTGCTTCCATAATCGGCTCTTACAGCTGGGGAGGAAAGATGGTTGAGCAGCTGGCAGGAATGATAAAAAATCTGAAGGTAGAGATTATCGAGCCGGTTGTCATAAAGGGTTACCCGAAAGAGGATGATTTCAAACTGCTTGACAAAATGGCAGATGAGATAAAGGAGAAACATGAAGGACTTGCAAGACAGAGGAAATGAAATGGACGATGAATCGTACAACAAAAATCGTGAAAAACTTAAGGAGCTTCTGGAGAAACTTCAGGAGGGGGAGAATGTCGAGAAACTCAAGAGGCAGTTCAAAGATTTGCTGAAAAGCATTCCTCCGCTGGAAATCCCGCTAATAGAACAGGAGCTTATGAAAGA
The DNA here is from genome assembly GCA_964595325.1 of uncultured Thermoplasmatales archaeon. Classification (GTDB taxonomy): domain Archaea; phylum Thermoplasmatota; class E2; order UBA202; family DSCA01; genus VBQP01. Next base: position 2,080 of record CAZQQE010000050.1, read on the forward strand.
AGGCATTTCTGCAGAAGAAATAGCAAATATGTGCGATATTCATGTAGAGTTGTTCAGGGAATCTCTTGCCAAGGAAATGGGACATGATGTCCCGGCAGGTCATCCGCTCCACACTCTTTATATGGAGAACGATAAAATAACAAAAGATGCGGAACTTCTCAATCTCTATACGGGCAATCTGGAAGAAAATATTGAGAATCTAAAATCACTGGCAAAACAGCTACCGATGATCGGTATTACCCATTACACCAGGGAAGAAATGTTACTATTTCCATACCTTGAACGCAGGGGGATTACAGCCGTCCCCAGCACATTGTGGAGAAAACATGACGAATGCCGGGCCAAAATCAAACTTCTTTTGAATTCGATAAATCAAAATGATATTAAGAAAATCGAAGAAAGAGCCAGAGAAGCCTCAAAAGCACTGGCAGACATGGTTTTCAGAGAGAACAATATTCTATACCCGACAGCAAAGGAAATTCTCTCCGAGGGAGAATGGGCAGCCATAAAACAGCAGGACGATGAAATAGGGTACTATAAAATCAAGCCATCCGGCAAATGGGAGCCCAAAGCAAAGCCGCTTCATCCCTATGAGCTAGAGGGAGAAATAACACCTGAGCAGATGTCAAATCTTCCGGAGGAAGTCAAGGCAATCCTAAAGAAGAAAACTCTGGAGCCCGACCGATACAAAACTGTGAGAGAAGGAGACATAAAACTTGATACGGGGTACCTATCACCAGACGAAGTAGATGCCATATTCAAAACGATTCCCGGCGGAATAACATTCATTGATAAAAACAACAGAGTAAGATTTTTTTCCGGCTTCGGCAGGATGTTCAAAAGAACAACATCTGTTCTGGGAAGGCCCGTCCAGTTCTGCCATCCGCCAAAGAGCGTTCATATGGTCAACAAAATTCTTCAGGAATTTAAGGAAGGAAAGAGGGATGCGGCAGAATTCTGGATACAGGTCGGCAAAAAATTTGTTTACATCAGATACTTCCCTGTCCGAGATAATAATGGTGAGTACATCGGAACGCTTGAGATTGAACAGGACATAACCGAGATAAAAAATCTTGAAGGAGAAAAAAGGTTACTTGATCAAGAGGTGAAAAAATGAATGGTTTAAAAGGAACAGAAACAGAAAAAAATTTGCTTGCATCTTTTGCAGGGGAATCACAAGCAAGAATGCGCTACACATACTTTGCATCCAAGGCAAAGAAGGAAGGATATGAACAGATATCCGCAATATTTAAAGAAACAGCGGATAACGAGAAGGAGCATGCGGAGATATTCTTCAAATATTTGGAAGGGGGAGATGTTGAGATAAAAGCATCTTACCCCGCAGGAGTTATCGGCAGCACGGAAGAAAATCTACTTGCTGCGGCGGAAGGAGAGAAAATGGAATGGGGCACTCTTTACCCAAAATTCGCAGATATGGCAGAAAAAGAGGGTTTTCCAGAGATTGCTAAAAGTTTCAGAGAAATTGCAAAAGTTGAAGCATACCACGAGCGCAGGTACCGCAAACTCCTGGAAAATGTGAAAAGCAAGAAGGTATTCAAAAAAGATAAAGTGGTAAAATGGAAGTGCCGCAACTGTGGGTATGTGTATGAAGGCGAAGAAGCACCAGAAATATGTCCTGCATGCAGGCACCCCCAGAGTTATTACGAACTATGGGTTGAGAGTTACTGAAAAGTAAATAAAAAAATAAGAGGTGAAAAAATGACAGAAGTAAGAGAAATATATAAATGCGAAATATGTGGGAATATTGTGGAAGTGCTGCACGGCGGAAAAGGTGAACTTGTATGCTGCGGACAGCCGATGAAGCGAATGGAGGAAAAGACAGAGGACTCGTCAGTCGAAAAGCATGTGCCCTACATCGAGAAAACCGAGAAAGGGGTTTTGGTGAAAGTGGGACAAAACCAGGAGCATCCTATGATGGAGGAACATTACATAGAGTGGATTCAGGTGATTGCGGACGGCAGTTCATACAGAAAGTTTCTGCAGCCGGGAGATAAACCGGAGGCAGAGTTTGAAATAAAGGCAGATGAAATTACGGCAAGGGAATACTGCAATGTCCACGGCCTCTGGGTCGGTTCAAAATAAGAGGTGAAAAAATGGTAGCAATAGGAGAAAAATTTCCTGAAGTGGAAGTGAAGACAACTCATGGAAACATGAAATTGCCGGATGAATTCAAAGGCAAGTGGTTCGTGCTTTTCAGCCATCCCGGAGATTTCACGCCGGTATGCACAACCGAGTTCTACGGCATGCAAATCCGTCTGCAGAAATTTAAGGAACTTGGAGCAGAGGTTATAGGGCTGAGCATCGACCAGGTATTTGCGCATCTGAAGTGGGCAGAATGGATAAAGGACAACCTCGGCGAGGAAATAGAATTTCCTATAATCGCCGATGATAGAGGCAATCTGGCGGATGCGCTGGGCATGATACCATCCGGAGCAAGCAATACGGCAAGGGCGGTTTTCATGGTTGATCCCAAAGGTGTAATCAGAGCAATAGTTTACTATCCCGCAGAAGTCGGCAGGGACTGGGATGAGATACTCAGGGCACTAAAAGCATTGCAGATAAGTGATGCTAACGGAGTTGCACTTCCCCACAAATGGCCCAACAACGAACTCATCGGGGACAGAGTCATATTACCGCCGGCGGGAACAACGGAACAGGTAAAGGAAAGGGAAGAATCAAAGGCAAAAGGCGAGATAGAGTGCTACGACTGGTGGCTGTGCCACAAGAAATTATGAGGAGATAGAATGTTAAATGAAAAAATGGAAGAAGCTCTGAACGAGCAGATAAACAGAGAGATGTATTCGGCATATCTTTACATGGATATGTCCGCATACAGCACGCACATAGGGCTGAACGGTTTTGCAAACTGGTTCATGGTTCAGTACCAAGAAGAGATGACACATGCAATGAAAATATATGACTATATCAATGAGCAGGGAGGACAGGTTAAACTCAAGGAGATAAAGAAACCACCGTCGGAATTCGAATCCCCCCTGAAAATGTTCGAGGCAACACTGGAGCACGAGAAATTCATAACAAAGTCGATAAACGAACTCATGGATCTAGCGATAAAAGAAAACGACCATGCAACACAGATATTCCTTCACTGGTTCGTGACAGAGCAGATAGAGGAAGAGGCAAATGACAACGAAATCATAGCAAAACTCAAACTTGTAGGAGACGGAAACGGGCTTTTCATGCTGGACAAGGAACTGGCGGCGAGAGCCTTCACCCCGCCTCCTGCGGAGTCCGAGTAGTCTGAGAACGCTATAAAATGGATGAATTGATAGTGGACGTCAGGACAAGAGAGGAGTTTGCAAAAGAGCACATAAAAGGTGCAATAAACATTCCTCTCCACGACCTGAATTTTTACATTGATTTTCTTAAGGGAAAGAAAGCAAAAATATACTGCGATACCAGAAGAAGGGCGGAGATGGCGGAAAAAAAATTGCGGGAAAACGGGATTGGCGCAGATGTGCTTGGCACGGACGATGTCTCAAAATACGAGAAGGAAAAAAGAGGTATGATATGCGCTGTCAATTATGTCTCCGTACGCAGCGGCCATGAAAATGAGTTTGAGGAAGCAGTCATTTCCCTATGCAAGGCAACAGACAAAATGACGGGCTTTCTCGGCTCAAAATTGCTCAAGGTTGACGGCATATCTGCGATAGGAAGCGGAATTCCCGGAGATTTGAGGAATGCAGAAGTAAAGCCTACGAAATACATCATGCTCACGTACTGGGAGAGCAAGGAGGACCATGAAGCATCGCACAAGCAGGAATTGTTCGTGGAAGCATTCAAACAGATGCCTGTCTATCTCACAAAACTGCCATACGAGGAGTTCTACGAAGTGCTCAGGTAAATATTAAAATCCGGCAGGCATTTACAGTACATGAAACATCTCATTGCCATCGCAATAATTCTGATTCTAGTTCTGCCATCCGTCGGGTTAGGAAATAACTTTCTTGGTGACCAAAAAGAACAGCATGAAAGCTCCGCTTCCACCTTCCCGCTTCCCGAAAAATTCAGCTGGAGAGACGTGAACGGCACTGACTACACAACGCCTGTGAAGAATCAGGAGCCTTGTCCCAGTTGCGAGGCATATGCTTTATGCTCCGCACTTGAAACGATGGTTCAGTACAAAGTCGGCTATAACTTCGGATGTGATTTGTCCGAGGCACATCTCTTCTTCTGCTCCGGAGGAACGTGCGCATGGGGAGTGAATGTAACCCATGCGGCGAACTATCTCGTAAAATACGGCGTACCAGACGAGGGATGTTTCCCCGACCCGCATAGAAAGACGGATGTGGATTGCAACATGAGCTTGCCCGACTGGCAGAACAGAACCGTAAAAATCAAAGAATGGGGATGGGTTGATGATGATGCAGACAGCATAAAGCGTGCTTTGATACAGCATGGCCCCTTGGTCATATGCATATTTGTGTGGAATGACTTCATGCATTACCACGGCGGCATATACAAACACAGATGGGGCCGGCTGGTCGGCGGGCATCTTGTCACTCTGTTCGGTTATGATGACGAGCAGCAGTACTGGCTTGTAAAGAACAGCTGGGGTACGAACTGGGGCGAGGACGGCTGGTTCCGTATGGCTTATGATGCAAATATGCTCATACCCCACTGCTACGGCGGCACCGGAATTCTTTATATGGACGGCGTGTACGGCAATTTAATGCCGGATGTACCGAAAGTCTACATAGAGGAGCCGAGACGCTACCATACATACATAATGGGAAGGGAAATACCGGCAATATTCGGCAGGGTTGTTTTTGAGGTCGGCATTCCTCGCATTTTTGGATATGCAACGGTAAAAATAAATGCAACAAACACTGAAAAAGTGGATTTTTATGTTGATGGAGAGATGAAATATGAAGACAACGAGGCGCCTTTCTCGTGGAAAATGAGTGCATCACCGGGAGAACATACAATAGAGGTATATGCATACAGCAGCAAGGGAAAGATATCGAAAGACATGGTAGATGTATTTATGATTTGAACAGGCAATATAATAAATAGGGAAACAATTATAGAATGATGAGATGAAAAACAGAGTCATCATAATTTTGTTGCTGATTGCCACTTTGGTTTTATCAATGCTCGTATATAACTGGACAGAAGGAAAACATAACGAGGAAAAGCCGTCCGCCGTGCTTGAAGTGCAACCGAAAAATTTTACGATTTATGAAGGCGAATCCATACCTATCCATCTGGTATTCAGGGACAGGAAAGGCAACCCGATTTCATCCGACATAGAATGGCAAATATCTGCAGCAGGAGATACGGGCAGGATAACCTATCCCCCTGATATTAACACGTCTGCCACAAATGCATCGGGTATGCTTTCGGTAATATATCACGCCCCTAATGACGTCGATGTTATGAACCTCACCGTAAAAATAGAGGCAAAGGCGAGCATGGACGGCAATGAGTACATCGCAGATGTAAACGGAACGGTGAAACCCGTACTGCATGACACCTCGCTGTTAATTTCCAGCACCAGAAAGAAAATGATTGCAGGGGAGACATGCCACATCAAGGCAACATTGATGGGTTATACCGGACAAAAATGGCATCCGCTGGAAAACAAAACAGTCAAGTTTACATTCTTTGAAGAAGAAAACGGCTCTTCCATCAGAAAATTGAGCGAAAAAGAGGGAAAAACCAATTTCATCGGCAGGACGGAAGTACCGTTTTTCCTCTCGGACGTGAACAGCACGGCAAACATAATATGCTCTGCAAAATTCGAGCAGAATTTATCCGGTGATACAGACTACAAAGGATGTATGGGAGGTACAAATCTGACGCTGGTTCCAGAAAAGCCCGGCGATTTTCCGGTTGTGCTTATTCACGGCTGGATTGGCTCCACATCAAACTGGCTTTTGAACTACACGTGGTGGAATCTCTCACATGAACTGGAAGCAAAAGGTTTCAAACTGCTGGATTTTGATGTGAGCAAGCCGGGCATACAATTTCTCGAATATGAGCCGGGGTGGCAGGATCACCACATCCCATGGATTGCAGCAAAGGTGAGCCAAAAAATAGAGCGGGCCTTGGTATGGAACGGTTACCCCCCGAATCAGACAATAGACATCGTTGCCCACAGCATGGGCGGCCTCGTGGCAAGATTCATGGCGGAACACGGAGGCGCAGACGTTGATTACTGGAACGATTCGTGGATGCCCGGCGACGCCGGTTATCCGTGGTACGGCGACGGCGACCCCGATGTTGAAATAAGCGGGGAGCAGATAGACGATTTGATTGCTGTCGGCACACCGTGTCACGGCGTTCCCCCGGGCATAAATTCAAGCATTCAAAAAGTGATAGGGTATCTTTACTTCCCCTCGTGGATAGGACAGGTTCCGGACATGATATATCATTCAAAATTTCTGGATGCTATGGGATACAATGCAAGCGACCTTGTTGATTATTACGGAGTAGGCGGCGACATAGGATTTATAGCGGGCATGCCAATGGATTTTGACGGGGATGGCATTGCCCATACATCGGACGGGCTGGTCCCGGCAGAGAGCCCCTATCTGAACGGCAGACCGCTGTACATAGTCGAGGGAAAAGCATGGCCGGCGGGCGACTGCGACCACATATCGGAGATAGCCATAAATCAGGATGTGCATGACTACATTATCGAACATTTGACGTAGTTGTCTGGCATCTTGCTATTGATTTCTTCCAGC
>CAZQQE010000051.1:0-8708 GCA_964595325.1 uncultured Thermoplasmatales archaeon
TTGTGACGAAGCTCTACGGCAGAGGAACGCCCGTGATACGCTACACGGGCATGAATGACATCCTCATTCCGATTGATGAAAAATGCAGTTGCGGCATAAATACGGATATTATAGGCAGGGTTGAAGGAAGGAAGGCTGATGCCATAGTTCTGCCGGACGGAAGGGTGATACCTCCGCTGTCGATAACGGGTATTCCCGGTGAAGTAATGAAAAAATTTGGGACGGACAAGATACGCCAGTTCCAGATAGTACAGGAAAATCCGAGCAAGATAAATGTGCTTATCGTGATAGATAACGAGCTCAGAGATGCCGGCCCCCCGGTGGAAAAAATATTCGATGAAATAAGGAATGAATACAAAAAGAAAATCGGAGAAGAAATAGACATAAATGTGGAAGAAGTCAGCAGCATCAAAAAGGAAGGGGATCTGCCCCCCTCCGTGGTCATATCCAAAGTAAATGTATAGCCATTTTCCCAATCATTTTATAACCCCGACCATTTCAATCTCCATGAAGGTCGTGGCATTTACGGGGCTTCCCGGTGCAGGAAAAAGCGAGGCGGTTCGTGTTGCAGATGAAGCGGGCTTAAATATTGTGAGAATGGGCGACGAGGTGCGTGCGGAGGTGTCTGCAAGAGGTCTGCCATTAAACGACGAGAATCTGGGCAGAGTGGCAAATGAAATGCGTGAAAGGGAAGGTATGGATGTGTGGGCAAAAAGATGCCTGCCGAAAATAGAGGGGAGGGCAATGGAGATAATAGACGGCATCAGGAATATTGAAGAGGTTGAGGTATTCAGGAGAAGCATAGATGATTTTGTTATTATAGCCATCCATGCATCACCGAAAACGAGGTACCAACGGCTCATGAAACGTGGCAGGGAGGACGACTCTTTGTCAATCGATGCTCTGGAAAAAAGGGATGAAAGAGAGTTGGGCTGGGGAATCGGAAATGTCGTCGCCATGGCTGACATTATCATAACAAACGAAGGCAGCCTGGATGAATTCAGAAAAAAGGTGGGGAGGATTCTGAATCAAGTCGGGCAAAATTAATAAGCATTCTCCCATTCTGCACCCATGGAATACAAAGTTAAGGACATATCAATGGCGGACAAAGGGCATAAACTCATACAGTGGGCAGAGGAACACATGCCCGTTCTCATGGACATAAGAAAGGATTTTGGTAAGGAAAAACCGCTTGACGGCGTGACGATATCATGTTGCCTCCATGTTACGAAGGAGACGGCAGTGCTTGTAAAAACACTCAAGGCGGGCGGGGCGGAGGTGGCGCTAGCAGGCTCCAATCCCCTTTCCACCAACGACGCCGTTGCCGCCGCCTTGGCAGATGACGGCATACATGTATATGCGTGGAGAGAAAACCATGACGATTATTATTGGTGCGTGGACCGCGTTGCAGACTACAAACCGGATATTACCATGGATGACGGCGGAGACCTTGTTACGATGCTTCATACGAAGCGGAACGAGTTGCTGGAAAAGGTGATTGCAGGAACCGAAGAGACCACCACAGGAGTAAACCGCCAGCGGGTTATGGCGTCCAAAGGAGATTTGAGGTATCCTGTTATAGCGGTCAATGACGCAATGACAAAGCATTTCTTTGATAACCGTTACGGTACGGGCCAGTCCACCATCGACGGCATTTTGCGGGCGACTTCCGTTCTCATTGCGGGCAAAAACTTTGTCGTGGTGGGCTACGGCTGGTGCGGGCGGGGGCTGGCAATGCGCGCCAGAGGCATGGGTGCCAATGTTACCGTCTGCGAGGTTGATGAAATAAAGGCACTGGAAGCGGTCATGGACGGATTCCGTGTCATGCCCATCATGGAAGCGGCAAAAATGGGAGACATATTCGTCACAGTAACAGGAAACAAACACGTTATCGACAGGAATGCCATAGATTTGATGAAGGACGGGGCGATAATAGCCAATTCCGGGCATTTCGATAATGAGATAAACGTGCCGTATATCGAGGAAGCTGCAGTGAAGGCAGAGAAAGTGCGCGATAATGTGGTTGAATACTGGACGAATGACGGAAGGAAGTTGTATGTGCTCGCAGAAGGAAGGCTTGTGAATTTGTCGGCTGCCGAAGGTCATCCGAGCGAGGTCATGGACATGTCGTTTGCAAATCAGGCTCTCGTTGCAAGATGGATACTGGGCGAGGGGAAAAATCTGGAGAATAAGGTGTATTCGGTTCCCGAGCACATTGACAGAGAGGTTGCAAGAAGGAAACTTTCGGCAATGAACGTGGAGATAGATACATTGACCGATGAGCAAAAAGAATACATGAACGGCTGGAAAGAGGGAACCTAAACCCAGTAACAGCAACTGATACCGGGAAGATGGGTGAAAGACGTATCGCCCTCTGCCGGCCATAGTCTGGCTATGGGGCACAAATGGGATGAAAATGATGTTTTTCAAGGTGCTGATTTATTCCGTTATAACCTATCATGTGCATATGCAGCGGGATTATTGATAACATTGATAAAAAATTCAAGCGCCCCGGCCGAGATTTGAACTCGGGTCGCGAGCTTTCTGCAGGTTCCTTATGGAATGAAATTATTTCCAGAGGGTCTCTCGACAGGCTCGCATGATAACCACTACACTACCGGGGCCTAAGAATAGGTATGACATTTTTCTTAATAATATTTTCCTTTTACATCAAAATATGAAAATCGGGAATGGGGAGAATGCTGGGAGGCAAAAAAAATGAAAAGGAGAATCATTTTTTTACCCCATTCCCTGCGAGTGAATGCACGCTTTTATATTTAAGTTTTACCGTCCCCTTGGCTGTGTGGAACAAATTGTAAAATTTTTTTATTTTTGCTGCATATCTCTCAGGGGATAAGGATGCAAAAAAGAAATTTGAAAGAATATAACGAACAGTTGGTAAAAGGGGGGGAGATTCTTTTCAGCATAGGTTTTTGGAAAACTGGAATGAAGAAATAGAAAAGATGGAAGAGAGAGACTCTTAATTGTTCAACACAGCATTTAAAAGTATAAGCGTATAAATATGATATTGGTGATAACACCATATAATGTCCGGACGCACAAGACGTGATAAAGTCATAATAGAGCTTATCATCCTTCTTCTTGCATTCATGGTATTTTATGTGTTTTCTCAGGACATGGTATCTTTGCTGAAATCTGCTGAAGGTGTTTCAACTATTAAACCCATCAAGGCACTTTTCATGCTTCTTGCCTATGTATTCGGGCTTTTTTCGGACATAAGGGCAGACGGAGTAATGTACCTTATCGGAGGCGGAATAATAATTCTCAATGGAAGAAGAACATGATACATTCTTTAAAATTTGGAAACTGTTTATATGTTTGAATGGATTTTCTTCACGAGATTTGCATACATTCATGCTGAATTTTATTTTTAGGAAGAGATAATGGATTTCAGATTGTGTAAACCTACTTAAACCTTTTTTTCTTATAAGTCCATGCATAAAGTTGCTCTTACAATAGGTGGCTCCGATTCATCAGGGGGAGCGGGCATACAGGCAGATTTGAAATCTTTCATGGTAGCAGGCGTACACGGCACTTCGGTCATTACATGCGTGACTTCTCAGAATACAAGGGAAGTGAGAAACGTTTATCCTCTGCCCATAAACGAAATAGACTCTCAAATAGATACCATCATGTCTGATTTCGAGATTGGGGCTGCCAAGACAGGAATGCTTTACTCTCCAGAGGTCGTGAAACTCGTGGCAAAAAAAATGAGAGGAACAAAGCTTATTGTCGACCCGGTACTTTCGTCAACTACAGGCTACTCTCTCTCTTCCTCAGACCTGCCGGATGCAATAAAGAAATATCTCATTCCGTCATGTTACCTTCTTGTCCCCAATGCTGAAGAGGCGGAAAAGCTTTCCGACATCAAAGTGGAAAGCACGGACGATGCAAAAAAGGCGTGTATTTCACTTCATGAAGCAGGTGCTGAAAACGTACTGGTAAAAGGCGGCCATATGGGGAAGGATGCTGCGGATATACTCTTTGACGGCGAAAAGTTTTATGTATTTGTTCTTCCAAAAATGGATAGAAAGGCTCATGGCTCCGGTTGCACTTTTTCAGCATTCCTGACGGCATTTCTTGCAGAAGGAATGGAACTGACGGAGGCAGCGAAAAAAGCAAAGGCGTACACATGGTCGGCGATTGCAGGTGGCATTTCGCCCGGCAGAGGAGTGGATATTGTCCGTCAGAGGGATAATCACGTTCCTTTTGTAGATGCCATTGCAGAGGAGAAGGGGAAGAGTGGATCAGAAAGTCGTAAAAAACAGTATGAAAAGCAGATGGAAAAAGCACGGATATGGCTTTCACTCCAGAATGCAGTTGATGAAATGTTGTCCTTTCTGCCGCCTTCCCTCGTGCCGGAGGTGGGAATAAATTTTGCATATGCAATGGAAGGTGCATCCTCATACGATGAAATATGCGGGATAGACGGCAGGATCGGGAAGGGCAGGACAGGAAAAATTTTTCGGTCAGGAGAATGCAGATTCGGTGCTTCGAAGCATATAGCATCCATCGTTCTTGCCTGCATGAAGCATGATCCGAAAATGCGCTCGGCCATGAATATTGCATACTCTCCCGATATTACCAAGGCATGCAGCGACGCCGGCCTTGCTGTGGGTAGTTTTGACAGAAGGGATGAGCCGTCCGGCAGCTCAACGATGGAGTGGGGCACCGACCATGCAATAACCAAGCTCGGTCATGTGCCTGATGTTGTGTGGGATGGGGGCGGTACGGGCAAGGAGGCGATGGTTCGTGTGCTAGGCAGAAATCCTGATGAGGTTGTAAAAAAGGTGAGGGGGATATTGAATCGTTGAATGAAAATTAATTAAATGACGAACCCTTCCATTACTGAAATGAGAGCGGAGATAAGAGTCAACGGCATTGTTCAGGGGGTGGGCTTTCGCCCCTTCATTTATCGCCTTGCTACTGCCCATGGGCTTAAAGGATATGTTCTCAATCTGGGGGATGCAGGGGTGGAGGTGGTGGCCGAGGGAGATAAAGCAGGCATTGAACTATTTATCAATGAAATCAGGGATAAAAAACCGCCCCTTGCCGTCATTGAGAGCGTGGAGGTGAAATGGGGTGGCAAGGAAAAATTCAAAGATTTCGAGATAAGGAAGAGCATAAACGATGCAAAGAGAAGTGCCGCTTCCATAATCCCTCCGGATGTGGGGATATGCGACGACTGTATAAGGGATATGAATGACCCGAACAACAGAAGGTACAACTACTTTTTCACGACTTGCACGAACTGCGGACCCAGATATACCGTAATAAAAAAACTTCCTTACGACCGCCAGAATACAACGATGGACGAATTTCCGATGTGCGAGAAATGCAGGGCGGAGTACACGAACCCGGCGGACAGAAGATATCATGCCCAGACGATTGCATGCGGGGACTGCGGGCCGCAGGTATATCTGCTTGATAGCCATGGTGATGAAATCGAATCGGGCAGCGAGGCAATATGGAGGGCGGGCGAGATGCTGACGGATGGCAAAATAATTGCGGTGAAGGGCAACGGCGGTTTCCACATTTCGTGCTCTGCGTTTTTGCCCGATGCAGTAAAAAGGCTGAGAGGCATTCTCGGAAGGCGGAATAAACCTTTTGCCGTCATGGCGGGCAGCATGGAGATGGCGGAGAGCATTGCCTTTATGGGAAGTCAGGAGAGGGAGTTGCTGAAATCTTTCGTAAAGCCCATCGTTGTTCTCAGGAAAAGGAGGGAGTTGGAGGGCGTGGCGCCGGGGCTTCATAACGTGGGGGTTATGCTTCCCTATACCGGTCTGCACATCATGCTTTTTCAGAGATGCAACCACCCTCTTGTCATGACTTCTGCAAACATGCCGGGCGAGCCGATTATTTATGAAAATGGAGATGCAATAGATAAACTCGGGGAAAGAGCCGATTACTTCCTGCTTTATGACCGAAAGATTGCTCACAGATGTGACGATTCAGTCATACGATTTGTTGACGGCAAGCCTTCTTTCATACGCCGCTCCCGTGGCTATGTGCCCGCTCCCGTCAAATTGCCGTTTGACACGGGGAATGTGCTTGCAATGGGGGCGGAATTGAACGTTACATCATGCGTTCTCTCTGATGGAAGGGCGTTTCTCTCTCCGTACATAGGAAACACGAAGAAGTTCGATACCATGAATTTTCTCGAGAAAGAGACGAGGCACCTGCTGGAACTGACAAATGTTCGTCCGGACATCGTTGCTCATGACATCCACCCCCAATTTTTTACAACAAAGATGGCGAAGAATTTCGGAGAAGAGTACGGCATTGCCGTTACGGGAGTGCAGCATCATCATGCCCATATTGCAGGTCTGATGGGCGAGCACGGGGTGGACGAGGCTGTCGGCATTGCCGTTGACGGTGTCGGCTACGGCGGGGACGGGACTGTATGGGGCGGCGAAATATTGCACTGCTCGCTTTCCGACTTCAGAAGGGTCGGGCATCTTGAGGAACAACCCATGGTCGGAGGAGACCTTGCTGCCATATATCCGCTGAGAATGGTTGCCGGCGTACTTCGGGGCAGGGAAGATATGAAAAATTTTCTTTACGCTCACGAAGAGGCATTTCCGCATGGGCGGGAGGAGATAGACGTTGTGATGAGGCAGGCGGAGGCGGGGAGGGGCGCAATCACGACAAGCTGCGGCCGTATCCTTGATGCGGTTGCCGCCCTGCTCGATGTTTGCACGCTGAGAACTTACGAAGGTGAGCCGGCAATGAAACTCGAGAGCCATGCTACAGGAGGAGAAAGTATGGGCATTAAACCGGAAATAGGGTGGGGCGATATGCCGGTTCTGAGCACTTCCTACCTGCTAAATTACATATGGGAAAACAGGGGCAAAAACTCAAAAAATCTGGCTTTCTCGGCGGAGGAGTACATGGCAAAGGGGCTGGCAGAGATTGCAGTGGAATATGCAAAAAACGAACATATTGCCTTTGTCGGTGTTTCCGGCGGATGCGCGTACAACGAACACATGCTGCTGACCATCAGGAAAGAGGTTGAATCTGCAGGTCTGAAATTTTTGAGGAATGAAAGAATCCCGGCGGGGGACGGGGGCATATCTCTCGGGCAGGCAATTGTTGCAGATGCAAGGATGAAAGAGTAAACGGGCATTGCCATAATATTTTGGATTTCACGCCGATTAAGTTTCTTTATACTGTAAAATAAGAATCTTTACGATTTGTACCACAAACTATGATTATAAATATTTATATATCGAAAAAGCAATTACTGTAAACATGAGAAGAGATGTAATTAAAGTGATGGTAGTTTTGGTTATAGCAGCGACATTTTTACCATCTATTGGTACGGGTACAAATTTGAACATGAACATACATCCGGCAGATGACATTTCTCATGCCGCAATACATAGCGAGAATCCAGAAAATTGTAATTCCATAAATTCCACGCACACGGTCATGGCTGAGCTAGGGGCTGTAAGTTGGTGCCCTCATTGCCCCGTGGCTTCCGACGAGATATACAATCTATTCTCATCCGGGAATTATAGTTTTTATTATGTCACACTTGTTTATAACCAGCACTCGCTTGCCCTTCAAAGAGGGAGATGGCTCAATGACAAATACATACCCATGCTTTATCTCGACGGAGGGTATAAAGTGGTGAACGACCCCTCGTCTTACGAGCAGGAAATAACGAACGCTGAAGAGAGGAGTGTTCATAACGTTTCAATAGACGTGTCTGCCCGATGGGCGGGGAACGCAAAAATAGAAGTCACGGTCACGGTAACAAATAACGAAGGAAAGACATATTTCGGCCATGTGAGGGCTTATGTTACCGAAATAACTTCCAGATGGAATGATGAAAAAGGTCTGCCGTTCCATTACGCATTTCTTGATTTTGCCATAAACAGATATGTTTCCGTGGGTGCCGGGAAGTCCAAAGAGATAACAACGACATGGGATGGTTCGGGTATGCACGGCAACAATACTTTCGGGGATATACAGAAGGGAAATATAATGGTGGTAGCTTCCACTTCCTACTGGATGCCTGTTATTCAGAGCAATCCGTGGAATAAACCCAAACTGAATCAGTTCATAGCTCAGTTTACAGATGATGCTGATGCAGTAGAAATATAAACTGGTTGAAATATCTGCATTTCCAAGATAGAAACTAAAGTATTGATTTTCTATATTAACGATAGTTAATATTAAATATCATCAGGGAATAAGTGCAACATGAAGCGCACGTTTGCATATTTGGCGGTGTTTCTGCTCGGGGCTGTTGCTTTTGCATCAGGCATATCTTTTATGATGGCGAGCGCCAGCAGCACTTACAACAACCCGCCAGACCCGCCTGTGATAACCGGGCCCACCTCCGGCAAAATCGGAGTTGAGTATGTGTATAACATCACGTTGAACGACCCTGACGGAGACCATATGGAAAAAATGGAGGTGGACTTCGGCAACGGCAATATATCAATGTATAACTGCGGATGCAAAGACCCCCCATGGCTGCCGGGAACAACCGTGCAGATTTCCAATACATGGAAGGAATCGGGCAGTTATACGGTGAAGGCAAAAGTCATGGACATATACGGAGAGTGGAGCGGGTGGGGGAGCCTGCAGGTAACAATGCCGAAAGCATACCACTTGTCTTTAATCGAGAAGATAAGCGAATGGTTCATCTCGATAACGGGAAGAAGCGTAGTGCCATG
>CAZQQE010000052.1:0-8698 GCA_964595325.1 uncultured Thermoplasmatales archaeon
ACGACCGAGAGTTTATAGAAGGTGAAGGAAAAGAGTTATTCATTTCTCTTCGCTCTTCCAGCAATGGCAAAACCTTGAAGTATAGAAACGGCTAAATGTCTTCGTGCTCCGCGTTTCGGCAATCGAAGCATAAATTCTATATATCAATTCCATTTTATCTTAATGAGTTGATTAATTTGTCGAATATCCGCCCGTTAAGGGCTTTGTTTGCCGGAAATAAAGGTAAAGGAATTGCCGTTTTTGTACTCGGAGTGCTGCTTTTCACATCCATTCCGGTTATCGCTTTTCAAAATGCGTCGCCGGCAATATCCGTTTCATATTCATTTGGCATGCCTTTCACATCCAAAATTTTAGCAGGAGGTAAGGTTTACGATACCGTGTCCATCAGCGGAGGAGCATACTACGGCAATGAAGGCGAGCCGGGTCTGCCGGTGAAAGGAGCATACATACTTCTGCCTCAGGGAACAAGAGCATCGGATGTAAAAGTTGTAACAGGTGCAAAGGTATGCCTCGGTTCCGGTTATCATATCATGCCCATCGGCCGTTCCGTCCCTACGATGAGCACAAATTCCCCGCTGCCTGCCGCCGGCCCCGTGTACAACTCCAGCCAGGAGTTTCCGGGCAAAACATTCACGGAGGTCGGGACTTACTGGTTCAGGGGATATGGCATACTGGTATTGAGGCTCTATCCCGTGCAGTACGTTCCCTCGACGGGCAAACTGTTCTATTACAAGGACATGACGGTTTGCGTTGATACTGTCGAAAGCCATCCTAATCCGCTGTTCAGGGGGCTGGAAAAGGACAGACAGGAAGTCATGAAAAAAGTGGACAACCCCGATGTCGCTTCCACGTACAAAACGAAGGCAGCTTCTCCCGTATCAAATTCATACGACATGCTCATATTGACCACCAGCTCGCTTAAAAAATATTTTGAGCCACTGAAGGATTATCATGACAACCACGGCTTGCAGACAACCATCAAGACGCTTGACGACGTGGGGGGCAGCACTCCCGAAGACATACGTGCATATATCAGAGAGGAGTACCTCAACATGGGGATAGATTACGTGCTCATCGGCGGGGATGCGGATGTCGTACCTGCGAAAATGTTATGGGTTCACGGTATGGACGAAAATGTCACCCCTTACGAAACGTTCATGCCCTCCGATTTGTATTACTCCTGCCTCGACGGCACGTATAACTATGACGGGGACAATAAATGGGGCGAGCCCACGGACGGCGACGGCGGCCATGACGTCGACCTTGTGGCGGAGGTGGATGTCGGACGTGCGTGTGTCGGCAGCAGAACGGAAGTCAACAATTTTGTTGATAAAACAATAGCGTATATGGATGCAAATGCCGACCCGTATCTGAAAAAGGTGCTGCTGGCCGGCGAATATCTGGGGGATTACGGGGTTGCAAGCTGGGGAGGGAATTACCTAGACCAGCTCATAGACGGCTCGGATTTGGATGGCTATACCACCGTCGGCATTCCTTCGGATAAATTTGATATCGAAAAGATGTATGATCGAGACTGGCAGAATAACTACTGGACAAAGGAGGACATGATGAAGCGTATAGACGACGGCGTCCATGTCATCCAGCACGACGGTCATTCGAGTTATACGTACAATATGAAGATGACCAACGACGATGTCGAAAATCTGAATAACAGCAAGTATTGCTTCATTTATTCGGACGGCTGCATGTCAGGTGGCTTTGACCAGGATGATTGCATTGCCGAGTACTTCACCGTAAAAACGGATAGCGGTGCCTTTGCAGCAATCATGAACGCCCGTTACGGCTGGTTCTGGTCTTTCAGCACCGACGGTGACTCCCAGCGCTTCATCAGAGAATTCTGGAATGGGGTGTTCGGAAAAAACATTAGAGCGATAGGCACGGCAAATCAGGCTTCCAAGGAAGCCAACATTTACATTATCAACCGTTCGTGCATCAGATGGACTTATTACGAACTCAATCTGTTCGGCGACCCTTCCGTCGAATTCCGACTCAACAACGCTCCGGACAGACCCGCCGCCCCCGCCGGCCCGTCGCTGGGGAAGGCTGGCGAGGAATGCAATTACACGGCCGTCACCACTGATCTGGAGGGCGATAATATATACTACATGTTCGACTGGGGGGACGGGGGCACGAGCGACTGGCTGGGCCCCTTTGCATCTGGGCAGGCTGTCAGTGTATCTCATTCATGGGAAAAACGCGGCACGTACAGCGTAAAGGTGAAGGCAAAAGATACCCACGGGGCGGAAAGCGACTGGTCCGACCCATCATCTGTCAGAATGCCGAAAACCTACGAATACGGAATATGGCAGGTTATGGAGGAATTCAACAAATGGTTCATTTCCTTATTCGGCACCGAATTCATGCCCCTCTTCAAATGAAAAGAAAATTATAGTGAAGGCAGATACATATTGAAATGGATGTAGTGGTCGAGGGAAACTTATTCATAGGCGGCGAAATAAAGAAGGGGTGCGTGGGCATAGATAACGGCACTATAGTTTCCATAAAAAAAGTTCTGGAAGGAGAAAAACACTTTGATTTCGGGGAAAGGCTGATTTTTCCGGCAGGGCTGGATGTTCATGTCCATTTCAGAGAGCCCGGGCAGACGGAAAAGGAAGATTTTTTTACGGGGACAAGGGCCGCCGCCATCGGGGGAACGACATTCGTGATGGATATGCCGAACAATAAACCTCCAACAACAAGCCCTTCCTCTCTCGACCGAAAAGCAAGGCTGGTCGGAAAAAAGGCGTGTATCGATTTCGCCCTATACGGGGGCATAAACGGGCAGAGCGATATAAAAGCCATGGCAGAACGATGCAAAGCCTTCAAGGTCTATCTCTCGGGTGACAACGAAATTTTCATCCCGTTCTCCGGACTGGGCGATGTGCTGCAGAAGGTCAAGGAAAGCGGGAAAGTAATCGCCATCCATGCGGAAAGCCCGGAATGCATAAAGCGGGGCAAAGCCGCCAGCCTTTCGGAGCACGAGAAAAACCGGCCGGTCGAGTGCGAGGTAAGGGCAATCAAAGAAATTCTCAAAATAAATAAAGACATAGGCGCCAGACTGCACATATGCCACGTCTCCTCATCGGATTCGCTGGCCCTTCTAAAGGACAGCGGGGCAAGCATGGGTGTGACACCCCACCATATGCTTTTGTCCACATCGTCAAAATTTAGGTATGAAGCAATGGGTAAAGTTAACCCCCCGCTCAGAAACGAGGAGGAAAGAAAGAAGATTTTTGATATTGTGACCCACAAATTTGACGGTGTCATTGAATCTGACCATGCTCCCCATCTGTTAGAGGAAAAGGAGGATTTTTTGACAGCCCCGTCGGGAATGCCCGGGGTCGGCACTCTCATGCCGTTAATGCTCGAAGAAGTCAAGAAAGGACGTATCAGCTTGAATAAAATCCACCGCATGCTATGCGAAAACCCTGCCCGGACATTCGGCATAAACAAGGGGAAGATTGAAGTCGGCAGGGACGCTGATTTGGTAGTCATAGACTTCGATGAAAAGGAAATAAAGCCGTATTCAAAATGCGGATGGAGCAGTTACGAGGGACGGAATGGCATATACCCGCTGCATGTATTCTTGAGAGGGGAAAGAATTGTTGAGAATAACGAATTTGTCGGCGGCGAAAGTATGGGAAAGATGGTATTATGAACGGCGTAATGCAATGGTTGTGGGTTGTACTGCTTTCCATGCTTCCCATCTCGGAGTTGAGAGGCGCAATTCCCCTCGCTCTCGGGGTCTACAAACTCAATCCCTATACCGTCATACCTGTTATCATCGCATCAAATTTCCTTCCCGTGCCATTCATACTGAAGTTTCTGGGACCGGTGGAAGCATTTCTGAGGAGATGGAAATTTTGGGCCAATATAATGGACAAAATATTCGAGCGCACACGCAACAAGACAAAAAAGAGTATAGAAAAATGGGAAGGACTGGCGCTTATTCTTTTTGTTGCAATCCCATTGCCCGTCACGGGCGCATGGACGGGAAGTCTGGCAGCATATCTGTTTGGGCTCGACTTCAAAAAATCCCTGCTTTTCATCTTTATTGGCATTCTCATTGCAGGGGCAATTGTCACGACCGCAGTGATAGTAGGAATAAACTGGTTCTTATGACGGATTGCTTAAAAACAAGCGGAGAAGGACGATTTTGAGAGAAAACGACAGGCAGAAAGAAGAGGATGCAATCCTACTTCATTCTCGTCCTTCTCCGCATAATCGGGATGAAATAAGGCAAAGCAACATGCCTGCTTTACCCTAATGTCCTTTACTGCTGTTTTGTTTTTTCTTGCTTTTCTTTTCAGCCATTTGCTCACCTACTCGGGTTACCATTCTTCTTTTTCTTCATCGTCGTCGTACCGACCGCCACCGGAGTCGTAGTCGTCGTAGTATATTCCCGTATCACCTTGGTCATAGTCCTCTTCAATCGGCGCCTTCTTCTTTTGCCTTTTTCTTTTCTCTTCCATACTCATCCTCTCGGATTCCGGGGATTTTCCCCATTCTGTCTATCCTATCCGAACTATAAACATTTCTCGAAGATTCCTGTGATATTACCGAAACAATTGTTATTTAAACAAGATATTTTCGGCAAAAGAGAAATTATCCTCGAATCTTATCTGATGAGTTCCAAAACATTCAGGGTATGGATATCGGCGATAGGAATTCTCTATCCGCCTCCAGAATTGTTATAATCTTTTCATCTTTCAGACCTAGAGGGATTACACCGTTTTTCAATACATTTTTCAAGTCCTTGAAAGTCGGTGCCACCATAAAAAAGGCAATTTTATATTCCCCCGATATCTGATAAACCCTCAGCACATTTTTCACCTTTTTTATTTTTTCAGTTACATCATCCAGATCGGATATAGAATTGGGATTTGCCAGTATCATCGCAAAAAAATTTAAGCCCAGCACTGTTTTATCAATCAATGCCGTGTATCCCTGAATTATGCCCGCCTCCTCCATCGCTTTTATCCTGTCCCTTATTGTTGTCTCTGACCTTTTGAGTTTTTTGGCTATCTCCTTGTATGTGAGGCGAGCATCTTCTTGGAGAAGGTACAAAATCTCCTTGTTGATATTGTCAACTTTCACGCCCCGATAAACTCTTTTATAAAGAAATACTTTTTGATGGCAGACGTCACTTCCTCAAAATTACTTCTGTATGTGGGTACGCAATTTCCACATCTTTTGCTTTTGCTATCTGATTGAATATTTCTCTTGTAACATCCGTTCTAATCATATTTCTGTTAGATGCCGGAACTTGATATCTGACCGATAACTCCATTGAAGAATCCATGAATTTCAATCTGGTGTACGGCTCTCTGGATATTTTTCTGGGAAATTTGTCAAAGAAAGGCTCCATTATCTTTTCCACCGCTTTTATGGCTATATCTTCCGCCTTCTCCAAGTTGCTTTCATATGTAATGCTGACTTTCACCTCGTCCAGAATGAAGTCGTGCTGTGCCGTATAGTTTATTATGTCCTTCTCAAAAATTATCGAATTGGGAATAACGGCAATCCTTCCGGATTTTTCATCACCATCTACAGTACCACCGATTTCCTCCAGCGAGATGTACGATATGCTTATATCCCGGACATCTCCTTTCAGACCGTCTATCGCAATTCTGTCGCCGATGAAAAAAGGTTTTCTTACTACAAGGACTACCCATGCAATAATGTTTATAATAGGTCTCTGAAGTGCAAAGCCCAGTGCTACGCTGAGAAGACCCATTACCAGCCCCAATTCAGTCCATGAACCGAAATAGGAAAACAGGAAAACCAGAATAAAAATGAATGAGAACAGATATTTTACAATATTAAGAAATACGATTACATTGGACACCTGCTTTTTTGTTTTTGCTTTTTTCAGCAGCAGCCCTTTCACAAATTTGTATATGGAGAAAAAGATGATGATTACAATTATTGATATTGTTGCAATCCAAATCAAATTGATTATGCTCTCCCTCGGTATGAGGTCAGATAAGTTCTGTATGCCGTTCATCCCATCCCTTATGCCTTAAGTGAGGCGTTAAAAATAGAATTTCATAGGTTATATAAGCATGTCTATTTTTACTCGATATACATCCGGAATTACTGCACGGGATTTATCTTCTTTGCCACAACCTCCGCAGCCTTGATTAAAGGATATGCGGTTGGAGGTGCGGTCAGCATGGGGTGCGTTCCTATCTGTGCGGTCAATATGTCGTTCACGGTCATTTTATTCTGTATCGCAATCCCTATCAGATTTGTTATCTCCCCTGCGCTGTATCCGCCGACGACTTCGCCCCCGAGTATGACACCTGACTCACGGGCTACTATTAGTTTAACCAGCTGACGGTGTGCATCCGGCATCGTCCCCGGATGTTTGTCAACGCCTTCGAAACTCCCCGTAACGATACCAAAGCCCTCTTTCCTTGCCATCTTTTCCGTCAGACCTGCCGCTCCGAATCCCGTCTCTCCTATGGCGGTTGAGAAGATTGCTATAGTCCCGTTAAATATTTTCACCGTCGAAAGTCTGTACAGATTCATGCCGGCGGTTCTCGCCTCAGCGCAGGCGGTGGAAGCGAGCATCACTCCGCTTATCTTCCTCGTGATAAAATCTCTCTTCTCGGCGCAGTCGCCAACAGCAAATATGTCGGGATTGGCCGTGCGCATGTATTCATCGACTTTTATGAATCCCCTCTCATTCACCTCAATGCCGGAATGCTCTGCAAGTTTTGTATTGGGCGCATATCCCATTGAGAGAATCACCGCATCTGCCTCCAGCATTTCCCCGTTCTCCAGCAGCACGCTCTCGACTTTCTCGTTCCCCAGCAACTCTTTTACCCCGACACCTGTTATTATATTTATGCCCCTCGATTTGAGCTGCTCCTCAGCCATGGACGAGATTTCCTCATCAAAGGCAACGCCGAGTATATGGGGCAGTATTTCGACAATCGTGATATCCTTCCCTTTCTTGTTTAACTCGTCTGATACCTCCACGCCTATGAAACCGCCGCCAACTGTTACCACCTTGTTGCACTGCTCTAATTTTTTTATCATATCATCCAGATATTTCTTGCTTTTCGGAATACTGAATACATTTTCAAGGTCTGTGCCTTTCAGCCACCCCGGAATTCTCGGCACCGAACCGGTTGCCAGTACGAGTTTTTCAAAGTTTATTTCGGTTCCGTCATCCACCCTGCACGACTTGTTTTTCTGGTCTATCTCGGTTACCCTGCCGATTTTAAGTTCTATGCCCGCATTTGTAATGACATTATCAGATACCTTGTCCTTCTCACTGTTCCCGAGCGAACCGAAAATATATGGTATGCCGCAGGGGACAACCACTTTATCTTCCTCACGTATAAGTATGAAATCCTTATCAGGATAGTTTGATTTCCCTGTCACCGCAGCAACAATGCCCGCAGCGCTTCCTCCTATCACAACGACATCTGCCTTCATCTTCTCACTCTCTTTGCGATGGCAGTGAATGTTCCTTCAATCTTTAAGTTTTTGCCTTCAGTTCCGTATCCGAACTCACAGCTCCGAAACTTGTTAGGGTATGAAACGACAAAAAGGATAAATGATGCCACATTTATTACGCAGGATGAACCATAGAGGGCAGCAAGCGGAAAAATTCTCCTTGATGGACGGAAAAATAAGTGCTGTTATGCATTATTCCTCCCCGGACAGATTTATCATATGCTGCCACGGATTGTATTCCAGCAAAGACAGCCGGAAATACATTGAAATGGCTGAAATGGCGGGCGAGAAGAACATCTCTGTTATACGGTTTGATTTCAGAGGATGCGGCGAAAGCATAGGAGACATACACGATTCCACGCTCAGCAACAGAATAGCAGACTTGAAGGAAGTCATAAGGTACGTAAGGGCACGATTTGGCAGTGCAAAAATTGCCCTTTTCGGTTCTTCCCTCGGCGGGATGGTGGCAATAGCCGCCTCATCGACCGACGGAGAAATAAGCTCGCTATCTGTGCTTTCAACACCCTATAAAATAGACGACGACATGGGAATGGGGGAAGAGTTCATGAAAGACCTTGGGAAATACGATATTCTGGATGCGGTAAGGAAAGCACCGCCTATACTTATTATACACGGAAGAAATGATGAGCTTGTTCCGGTAGAACATGCGGAAAAATTATATGACAGTGCTTTCGGTGATAAAAAGATTTTATTCTTCGATGCAGACCACCAGTTTTCTGTATTCAGAAAGGAAGCACTGACCGCTTCGCTAAACTGGATAGAAAGACATTTCTAGAATCTTTTACCCTTGATATCCCTCACAGTCCTGTAATCGTACATTAGCACGGCATAATCGAACAATGTTTTCAATGATGCAACGAGCAAACCTGCCACCAGCCCAAAAAGTCCCCATAACAGTCCTATCAGCGCCGGAATTACCCATACAATCAACATCACTTTCCAGCGAGGATGAAGATTTATTTTCATGCTGCCCCATCTTATATCGGCAGTCCATACGTTTGTCTTTTTCAGCATTTTTTCACATGTGGCAATTAACACCTATTAATGAACCATGGTAATAAATCTTTTTCGTTTTTATTTTGAGCTTGTCTTAATCCATTAAATCCGGGGTATGTTTAACCCGCCTCACAACATCGGCAGTTCCGTTACCTATTTATACACGACAACATTGAATGACACATGAAAG
>CAZQQE010000053.1:0-8448 GCA_964595325.1 uncultured Thermoplasmatales archaeon
GAAATCGACTCTGACGAACTGACAGAAATTGTCGAGAAAGGATTGAAGCATGATAACGGATAGATATGCGTTTACCGGCAAACGCTTTTTACAATACGGATACAACACCTCATAGTACAAATGCTGACTCCAGCTATAAAATTGCATGCAACAGATATGAGCAAAGGAACGGCATAACCGTGTTGCTAATATATGCTTTCAACAACTATTTAAAATAGAAAGGAATACTCTTCTCATGGTAATGCCAACAGATTTGCTAGAGAGTTCACTTAAAAAAGAGGTTTCCCTTCTGTTAAAAGACGGGAGAGTGCTGAGCGGACGCCTTACGGGATACGACCAATACATGAACCTCGTTATAGAGGACACACGGGAGGAAAGAGAAGATTCGGAAAGGCGTCTTGGAAATGTAGTGCTGAGAGGAAGCAATATCGTCAGCATAGAACTCAAATAATTTTACGGCAAAATATTTAAAATGAAGAGAGGTTAATGAGACAGATGAATATTAAAAATATGAGCTTGTCCTCAATGGAAGCAAGGAGATACTCCCGGCAGAACAAACCTATGAACATACGCATCGACCACAACAGCACAGTAACTCTTTTTACCGTCACCAATAAAGGAGAGGCACAGGTTGAATTCGAGTACACCGCAAGCTACGGCCCCATCGGACTGATAAAGTTCGGAGGGGAATTCACATACGAAGGGAAGGATGCCGAGGAAGTGGCAAAGAGATGGATGGAAAAAAAGAACATGCCCAATGAGGTCGCATCACGCATACACACAGCTATAATGCATTTCTGTCTGCCGGAGGCGGTCATGGTCTCACGTGATTTAAGATTGCCACCGCCCATACCCATGCCCCAAGTCAGATTCGACCAAGAATCAAAGGAAAAGGGAGCAAGATACAGCCCTGAAGTAGTATAGGCCAACAAAAGTTATAAAATCGCTTAGCTATTCTCCATACATGGTTTTTCAGCTCAGGGTTATGAAAAATACACCCATGACAGGTGAAGAGGATTATGAAAAGGTTGCAGTTGATTTTCTTAAACTTATAGGGTACATGCCGGATGGAGCCGATAAAAATTCCATTCCTTACAAACTTTTCGAGTGCTTCATGCTTCACCCCGATAAAAAATGGATGGTGGACGAGCTGGCAGTTTATCTGAATGCCACCAAAGCTACAGTATACCGTCATCTGAACAAATTGAAGGGCATGGATGTTCTGGAGGAGGGAAAAGAGGGCGAGGGCACAGCAGTAAGAAAAACATACCGCCTGAAGTACGGAAATCTTGAAAAAGCATGGAGTTTTGTAGAAGCACATGTGAAGGTAGCGATGGACAATTATGGGGAGACGATATCGCATCTCCAGAGGTTGCTGGAAAGGAGGAATATAAATGGATGAGGATATAGAAATTACAGAGGGCTCCAAATGTGTGGTATACTCGATGGGCTCCGAGAAGGAAACGCTCGTGACAAAAGGCACATTTGTCGGAAATACTTACGTAGGAAAAGATGAAGGCATCTGTATAAAAATGGATTCGTCCCATAAAGAGATGAAGGGTAAGATACGCATAATACCCGTGGGCATGATAATATCCATAGATATAACAGAAAAAAAGAAGAAGAATAAGAAACATAAAGATGAGGATGTCCATCAGTATTACGGTTAGATAAAATGGGAATGGAAATAGGGATAGTCGGCAAACCTAATGTAGGCAAAACCACATTTTTCAATGCTGCGACAAATGCACATGCGGAGATGGCCTCTTACCCATTTACAACCATAGATGCAAATAAAGGTATGATGTACGTCCGCATACCTTGCCCGTGCAGGGAATTCAATGTGACGTGCAATCCTCACAACTCGGAATGCAGGGACGGAATACGGTATGTCCCCATAGAAGCAATAGATGTTGCAGGTCTTGTTCCCAAAGCCCATGAAGGCCGTGGTCTGGGAAACAAATTTCTTGATGATTTACGTCAGGCATCATGCCTTATCCATATCATAGATGTTTCGGGCTCCACCGACGAGGAAGGACAGATGTGCAATGTCGGGGAGCATGATCCCGCGCAGGATATAAAATTTTTAGAGGATGAAATAGATTACTGGATACAGGGCATCATCAAAAAAGACTGGGAAAATCTGAGAAGGAAATGCCATCTTGAGGGAAAGAAAATCGATAAGGCTCTGGCCGAGAAATTGACAGGGCTTAGGGTGAAAGAAAGCGATGTTCATGCTGCGATAAAAAATGCGGGGCTGGGAGAGGATGCAACCAAATGGGACGACGATGACCTGCTTGCACTTTCTTCGTACATAAGGAAATCGGGAAAACCGATTCTTCTGGCGTTAAACAAATGTGATAAGGCACCTGATGAGATGGTTAAAAAAATGATGGGGGAATATGCAATACCGACATCTGCCGAGGCTGAACTTGCACTTTCGAGGGCTGCAGAGCAGGGTCTCATATCTTACAATCCGGGTGATTCTTCTTTCTCAATTCTGGATAAAAACATGGATGAAAAGCATCTCAAGGCGCTGGAATACATAAAGACTCATGTGATGGATAAATACGGGGGGACGGGCGTACAGAAATGCATAGACAAGGCGGTTTTCGAAATGCTTGATTTGATTGCGGTCTATCCCGTCGAGGACGAACACCATCTTACGGACAAAAAAGGAAATGTGCTGCCCGACGTCTTTCTCATCCCGAGGGGCTCAACCGCAGTAGACCTTGCGTATAAGGTTCATACTGACTTGGGAGAAGGATTTATCAGGGCAGTGGATGCAAGGACACAGCGTATTATCGGAGCTGACCACGAGCTGAAAAACGGAGATATCATACGCATCATTTCAAAATAGATTTTTTATGATGGCAACTCGTTATCCAAATGATTATATAAGAGTTCTCTTTTCAGGTGTGAAAATGACGAAAGGACTCTACCAATACCTCAGGGAAACATGGAAAAAGCCGGACACCTCCTACCAGTCCCCCCAGTGGGAACGCATGATAGAATGGAGAAAGGAAGGCAGTGCAGTCCGGATTGAAAAGCCCACACGCCCTGATAGAGCCCATGCACTGGGTTACAAGGCAAAGCAGGGCTTCATTGTGGTAAGGGCAAAAGTCAGAAAAGGCAGTCTCAGAAAGCAGCGTTTGAATTCCGGAAGGAAACCGTCAAGGATGGGTGTAAACAAAATCACAGCAGGGAAGTCAACAAAGAGGATGGCGGAGGAAAGGGTGGCAAGACATTATCCGAATATGGAAGTGCTGAATTCCTATAAGGTCGGGGCGGACGGAAAACACCATTATTACGAGGTCATTCTGGTGGACAGAAGCCATCCTGCAATACTGAATGACAAGGACATCAACTGGGTGGCTGATGAGAAGAACAGGGTCTACAGAGGAAAGACATCTGCAGGGAAGAAAGGAAGAGGACTTCTAAACAAAGGTAAAGGGGCTGAGAAGATACGCCCCAGTATAAGGGCAAATAAAAGGAGAGGAAAGTAGGAATGGAGGCTCCGTTCCATTATGTTGTACTCAGAACATTTTGTTATCCCACCGAAATAAGAGATAGGGTCAGGGAGGCACTATTATTTCTTGCTTACGGAAAAACTGATGAAGATAGACCTGTAAAACTCGATGAGCACTCAATAGAAGGAAGTTTTGGAAATAAAATAAAAATTATGGAAATTAAAATTGAGAAAGCAAATGATATAAAAAATTTCTGCAAGCATGCATTACCTTTAATAAATAAGCAAGAAATTGATGGAATTGTTGATAACGATTGCTTCCTCCGCCTGAAATTCAGCAAGGAAAAAGCCATGGAAAAACTTGTATACCTTGCATACAATGGCAATATCATATCGGTAAAAGGCAAAATAAAATCGTATCCGTCATCCAGAAAAAATGCAATAGCGGCCATGGAGAAGGCGGTAGAGGAATACCGCAACAATTAATAGTAGGAAGCGCATATATTTTTAATGGAGAAAGTTACTGTCAAATGCCCGAACTGCGGTAAGGATTTTGAGGTTAACGAGAATGCAACTCGAGGAAAATGTCCGTACTGCAAGATATCTCTCATTTTTGAAAATGTTGCGGAAAGCCCAAAGGAGCAAACTCCCGAAAAATCAAGAACAGCGAAACGAAAAGTGATTGAAGAAAATGTCGATATCTCTCATATCGAAAATGCTGTGGATGAACTTATTGCAGAAAGACCAAATCCTAAAGGGATAATGGATATAGCGGTCATAGAGTCAATAGAAACGGAACCGGATGAATCGGAATATCTATCACTGGAAAAAAAAGTAGATAAAATATTAAAAACTAGAGGGTGAAAACCCATACCTCTCCGTCGTCTGGCAGGTCATCTCTTTCTATTTCTATCTCATTGGCAACATGCCTTATCTCCCAGTATTTCTTGGCGTTATCCAGAAACGCATCCACTCTTTCTATAGGCAAGGAAAGCCCACCCACCTTGTAGTGCATCGGTACAATAACTTTTGGATTTATCTTCCTGCACACCTTTATGGCCCCATTCCAGTCAATGGTGAAAACACCGCCCACGGGGACGAATAATATATCCACTTCACCTATTTTTTTTGCCACATCATCATCTATGACACGCCCTAAATCACTGAGGTGGCAAAACGTTATCCCGTCAACGATGAATTTGAATATTTTTATCTTCCCTCTCTTTTTTCCTTCCTCCGTATCATGGTATTCCGTAAAAGATTCTATCTTTATTCCATCTATGTCCCTACTCCCGTCTCTGACTACCACCGTTCCTTCTTTTTCCACCGATTTCACTTTATTGTGATCATAATGGTCATGTGAAACAAGAACGATATCCGCCCTTACATTTGGCGGCCGTATGCCTATGGAACTTCCGTCATGAGGGTCGGTTACAATTGTTACATTATTCGAAATTTCGAAGCAGGAATGGCCGTGCCACCTTATCTTTATCATTTTTAATCCTTTCTCCAAATTTTCTTCATCCTGCCCCATAAGGTTTCTTCCCTTGCAGGAACATCTTCATACCATCTTCCGTCAAACCAGAGCTTTATTTTTCCGGAGTTGCCAATATTGACCGCTATTGCCTTATCTTTCACCACATCACCGATATTGCCTCTGAAAACAGGGACATTCTCATGAACTTTCTCTTTTATCTTTACCACCGCCCTCTTTCCTTTCACCGTTATCGATGCATTGCCGGGCCCTATCTCCTCCGCCACCACCGCCCTCTTCGCCGCCGTCTTCACTTCTTTCTTCGCCGTCATTTTCTTGGCTTCCTTTATCCATCTCGTAAATCTGCTTTCGGGTATGCCGATTTTGGATGCAGTTTTTTTATCCGCACCGGCAAGCTTCTCGATAGTTGTAATACCGTGCTTCTCAAGTTTTTTTCTGAACTCGTTTCCTATGCCCTTCACATCCGTAAGAAGGAGCATCTTCATTGATTCATCCTTCCACTTCTTGAGTAGCTGCTCTCCTATCCCGGATAACTTCGATGTTTTTTTTATGTTCATCTCCCTCAAATCGTATATGGTTTTTATCCCCGCTTTTCTCAGTTTTTTCTCGTATGACTGGCCAATCCCCTTTATCTCAGTAATTTTCATAGTCCCCATGAGTGTATCGGAATGACAATATAAAAAATTTAAGTGAAAAACATTTTAATTGATGA
The DNA here is from genome assembly GCA_964595325.1 of uncultured Thermoplasmatales archaeon. Taxonomy (GTDB): domain Archaea; phylum Thermoplasmatota; class E2; order UBA202; family DSCA01; genus VBQP01. Next base: position 5,677 of record CAZQQE010000053.1, read on the forward strand.
CACGTTGCAAACTGATGGAAGAACTTCCTCTTGTCTACTTAAGCAGGGGCAAGATAATAGAAGGAAAGAATCGTTTCAATGCAGTTGACAAGCTAAAAGAAATGAAAAAAGAGCGTAAAAAAGTATATGTTCTTGACCTCGACGGCGTTAAGAGGAATAGGCCCAATCTCGACATATACAAAAAAGTTTCCCACAAACCGTTTTTATGGATAGATGCCCTCCCGAGATATCTGGAGGACGTGATGGACTTGGTGGTGGTAGGGGCGGATAAAATAACAGTAGGCGACATAATGGATGATGAGGAACTTAAAAAAATAAGAGAGATGTGTGACGGAGAGCTGTTCCTCAGAGGAAAAGACGAAACAGAGACGGCAAAGAAGGCAGCGGAACTTGGATTCGACGGCATTGTAACGGTCTCGCCGAAAGAAAAAGTCGATGTGCCTTCATGGGGAATATACCCAGCGGAAGGCATAGTAAAAAAATTGTGGTGAAAAATGGAAAAAGCAAAACAGACACTGGCATTCCTTTTCCGGAGGAGCGGAAAACAAAAAATGAACGACAACGATATTTATATGGCACTCTCGTACGAACTCGGATGGTTTACCCCCGTTCAGTCCAAGGATTTCATAAAAGATTGCTTGGACAAAGGGCTATTGAAAAAGGATGGCAAAGATTATGTCCCGAATTTTGAATATGAGGAAATAGATGTGCCATTAGGATTCAAAATGGACGGAAGTGAGGTCGAAAGAAAATATGATGAAAACGCTTCGCCCATTATCCGCAAAATTATAGAAAAGGGCATGGAGGGGGAGGACGAAATAAATGCGATAAGAAAACTTGCCGAAAAGGAAAAAATAATTCCCGAAGTGGCGGCATTGATTATAGCTAGGGATAATGGCATGGATGTAAGCCCTTTCCTCAAAGATGTATGGGAAATCATAAAAAAGATGGATTAGAACTTTGATGCTTCAATATATGCGTCAGCGATTATAGCGAGTCGCATCATGGCAAACCGTTCATGAGAGATTTGTTACTTCAGAAGTGTTGCCGTTTGCAAGATTGCTTTCCACTTCACCGGAAAATAAGGATAACTCTCAAAATCAAACCTGCAAGCATGATACCGTAGCCTAACGATATTGCTGTGAGAGAAAATGCCTTTTTAAAGCCGAATTCTTTAATAAGCATTGCCAGAGCATTTATGCATGGAATTCCAATGGTTGATGCTATTCCAAATATATAAATCTGGAGGGGCGTTAAAATAGAAGATATGTTGTTTCCCAGTGCAGACACAAGCATTGCACCGGTCAAATCCTTCTGGAGGAATCCGAATACCAGCGGTATCACGGTGGCATCTGGCAGTCCAAGCCACATCGCTATCGGGGAGAGAGGTTTTACCACCGTATGAGTCACATTTGTCACATCCAGAATTCCGTATATTGCCCCTCCCACTATCAGCAGAGGTATCACAATATATACGAAATCTTTCATTCTGAACCAGCTTTTGGCAAGGATATTTTTGACCAGCGGCTTCCTGTATGGAGGCAATTCGAGAAGCATGGGTTTACGCGCGATATGATAAAACTTTTTTATTGCAAGCGCCCATATCAAGCCGGCTACAAATAAAGTAAGGAAAACATAGAGGACCAGTTTTACACCCCCGTAGAATCCCACTATGCCCATTATTATTGCGGTTCTGGAAGAACATGGAACGAAAGAAAGGAAGGATGCAGCATAAAACTGTTCCTTTTTGGAAGATAAAACTCTGGTGGCTTTTGTCGCGGGTACACTGCAGCCCAACCCTAAAGCCAGTGGGATAAACGCCTTTCCCGGCAATCCAAATTTCCCGAAAAATCGTTCGGCATTCACAATGAATCTGGAAAGAAAACCGATGTCCTCAAATAATCCCAGAAGAATGTAAAACAGAAATACATAAGGAAGGGCGATGGAAATTCCCGCTGCAAGTCCCGTCAAACTCCTTGCCAGTATAACATCATATGCAGATGTTCCCGTTATGTTTAGGGCTGATAGTGAACTGTCCGTCAGATTTGTGAGTATTCCCTGCATCAGATTGCCGAGGTACAGCAGCAGCCCGAAAGTAACAATAAGAATCAATCCTGTGGAAATAGGACCCCATATTCTGTGCATGAGAATGCCATCGAGATTTTCCTGCAATTTTTCTTTTTTCCTCACATGAACCATGGTGGTGGCTTCTTTTGCCATAATTGATGCCACTCCGTATCTTGTCGTTGCTATGTCTCTTTCGATATGCGGATGTTTTTTTGCTATCATCTCTCTGGCATGTTCAATTACTTTTTCATCATCGAGGTACTTGTAAAAATCCCTGTCGCCTTCCAGAATTCTTATAGATATGAACCTCTTCGGCAGTCTGCTGTCATTTAAATTGGAACTTACGAGCTTTATCGCTTTTTCTATGTGGTCGTCGTACCTTACTTTGAATTCCACCGGCTTTTTCACGACTTTAAGTAATGCATCCACAAGATTATCCAACCCCCTGTCGGTTATCGGGTTAATCGGAACGACAGGCACTCCTGTCAATTTCTCCAGCCTTCTGCAGTCGATATTTATCCCTTTATCTTCGGCATCTTCCACGAAGTTCAGAGCGACAACAGCAGGCATTTCCGCTTCAAGAATCTGCAGGAGAACATACATACTCCGTTCAAGAGCAGTTGCGTCTGAAACCACTATCACGCCATCCGATTCTTCTTCAAACAGAAGTTTCTCTGTCACTTTTTCCTCTTCGCTTCTGTCTGA
>CAZQQE010000054.1:0-3219 GCA_964595325.1 uncultured Thermoplasmatales archaeon
TCTTATTTCACATCCTTATTTTGCCATATGCACGACATGCTGCGGGAAGGGTATCTCGATACCTTCCTTCTCGAGTGCAACCTTGATTTTCCATAACATTTCGGTATAGACTCCGTACCAATGGCTGGAAGGAGCCCACACCTTGACGGTCAGATTCACGCTGCTGTCTCCCAGCTCTTCAACAAAAATCGTCGGCGAGGGGTTCTTCAGCACAAGAGGATGCTCATCCAGCAGCTTTTTGATTATTTCCACAGCCTTATCCGCATCATCCTTGTAGCTTATACCCACCGTATAGCCGAACCTTCTCGCCTCGTGGGCAACATAATTCTGGATATTGGAACTGAAAACCTTATCGTTCGGCAGACGGACATAAATGCCGTCATATGTTCTCACAGTTGTCGAAAGAATCCTTATGTCTTCCACCACACCGCTCACATCGCCTATTTCCACCCCGTCCCCCACCGCCATGGGCTTCTCTATCATAAGGAATATGCCGCTTATGAGATTTGAAACGACTGTCTGGCTCGCAAATCCTATAACTATGCCGAGTATGCCGCCGGCAACAAGCAATCCGCTCAGGGAGAAGCCGATATATGGCAGGGCGACCACAAACCCTATGAAAACTATGGTATAATACGCCATCTTTTCGGCGACAATAAGTGTTGTCATCGGTATCTTCTCTTTCATTATCCTGTGAATGTTGAGACGTACCACCTTCCCGATTATAACAGAAATGACGAGGATGAGTATGAATGTAAACAAATTGATTATAGTTATGCCACCCACCTTTGTTTGAAGAATTTCGTTAACGGTGCTGCCGACTATCATCTGAACCTCCATTCCATGACAAACTTCTTTTCCAGCTTTTTTATGCCCTTTGCAAGGTATATGTCTATCGACTCCTGCATATTCTTTGGCTTTCTCGAATTGAATGTTGTCTCGCCCATCGCTTTCTTCAAAATTTTCAGATAGGCATGCATGTACGCGTAATCACCGTAAAAAAGCTTCATGTCGAGCGCCCTGAATACAATCTTCTCGATTTCCACCCATTCGTAGTAATTGTTGGCCATATCCACCCTCACTATGCCCTCGTAAAGTTTGTCCACTTTCGGCTTTTCGGTATATACCTCGCTTTTCCACCACTTGCATATCACACCGCTTTCCGGTGGCCCGTACAGAGTGTACTTCGGCTTTGTTTTGGTAAATATGTCTATTTCCTCTACATCTTTCTTGTCTACGAGAAAAACGCCTACTTCCACTGGAAATTTTGCATAGAAGGTATCCTTGGTGTCAGGCTCTATAACAAAGGGTTTGTCGAACTCTATCATAAGGTGCTCCGATATGGTCATGTCGGGAACATTGACAGGCTCGACGGGGCATACGACAAGGTTGCCGCCGTCAGCATATATGAACTTCTCCACCTCCTCCTCCCCCGCCCTGCGGTAATATCTTTTCCTTTTGCCCCTGCCCTCCACCACTATTTCCACATCCTGCTCCTTGAGGCTTGTACTCAAATCGTATTTCCCGAACACCGTTGAAGATACACTTTGTTATATAAAACAGTGACGAAAAATCGGGCGAAATGGTTAAATGCGTTATTCTAATCCAAAAATGGTGAAATGATGGACAGTTACGAAGAATGGAATAAAAATTTTAAATGGGACATTCCTGAGGACTACACGATAGCAAATGCCGTTGACGAACATGCCAAAGACAGAGGCAAGATTGCAATATACTGGGAAAGCGACGAGGGCAAAAGCGAAATAATACCTTACTGGAAGTTGAGGGATGATGCCAACAGATTTGCAAATGTACTCAAGGACATGGGGCTGAAAAAGGGGGACAGGATAATGGTAACTTTGCCCCGTCTTCCGGAAGTTTTTGCAGCCCAGATTGGGGCTTTCAAGCTCGGGGCGATAATAGTTCCGTGCCCCGAAATGCTCAGGGAAAAGGACATAGAGTACAGAGCGAACAACTGCGGGGCAGAAACAATAATTGCCTCTCCCGAGGCGGCTGAGCATGTGGACAATGTGAGGGACAAGACCCCGCTGAAAAATTTTATAATTATCGGAGGTGAGAAGAACGGCTGGACATCATATGAGAACGAGGTGAAGAAGGCATCTAGAAACTTTGAAAAGGTGGATGTCAAGGCAACGGACATCATGACAATAAATTACACATCGGGCACGACAGGCGACCCGAAAGGAGTTCTGCACGACCACAAGTGGATGTACTGCTTCTCAAAAACAAATGCGGTTTACTGGTGGGATGCAAAGCCTGACGAGCTGTTATGGTCAACCACATCTCCCGGATGGGCAAAATGGTTCTGGACACCCTTGGGCGTTACGCTCACGATCGGTGCATCCCAGATAACGTACAAGGGCAGATTCAATCCGAAAAAATTCCTTGAACTCATGGAGAAATACAGGGTTAACAAGCTCTGCTCGACCCCCACGGAATACAGAATGTGGGCACAGGAAGACCTCGAAGCGTACGATTTGAGTGACATGAAGAAGTTTCTGAGCGCGGGCGAGGCTCTCAACCGGGAAGTCATAGACCGCTTCAAAAAAGCATACGGGCTGGAGATATACGACGGCTACGGACAGACGGAAACATCCGGGCTCGTATGCAACTATCATGGCATAGAGATAAGATACGGCTCCATGGGAAAACCCATGCCCGGCTCCGGCGTGAAAATCGTTGACGAGGACGGAAATGTGTTGCCGGCAGGAAAGGTGGGGCAGATTGCCGTTCCGATAACGCATCCCGGGCTGATGGTCGGCTACTGGGGCGGAAAGAAGCTGGAGGAAATTGCCGTCAACGGATGGTATCTGACGGGCGATTTGGCAAAGATGGACGAGGACGGGTACTTCTGGTTCGAGGGCAGGGCAGACGACGTGATAAAAGCATCCGGCTATCGTATAGGCCCCTTCGAGGTGGAAGACGCCCTTGTAAAACACCCGGCGGTGGTGGAGGCGGCGGTGGTCGCATCACCGGATAAAATAAGGGGGAACATAGTGAAGGCATTTGTCATTCTTGCGAAGGGATACGAGCCGAGCGACGAGATGGTGAAGGAACTGCAGACATTCGTGAAAAACGAAACAGCTCCTTACAAATATCCGAGAGAGATAGAATTTGTCGACGAACTGCCGAAAACAATAAGCGGGAAGATAAGGAGAGTTGAGCTGAGGGCTAGAGAAAGAGAAAAGAAAGGAATGT
>CAZQQE010000054.1:3319-8405 GCA_964595325.1 uncultured Thermoplasmatales archaeon
GGGAAGATAAGGAGAGTTGAGCTGAGGGCTAGAGAAAGAGAAAAGAAAGGAATGTAATGCCCCATTCCACGTGCGGCTCCCCAGATACTCCCAGAAAAAATTTAAACATACTGCCTCTTCGGTGAGCATGGTGTTGAAAATGGACAGCTGGATAACATTTGCGGTACTTGCCATGCTGGTGTGGGGGTTCTGGGGATTCTTTCCCAAATTGGCTACCAACTACATCAGTCCCAAAAGCGTTCTTGTTTATGAGGTCATAGGCGCAATCATCGTGGGCATTGCAGTCCTTTTTCTTGTCAACTTCAAGCCGGAAGTCAATGCAAAGGGAATAACTTTTGCTATTCTGACGGGGATAGCCGGAACGTTGGGTGCTCTCTTTTTCATTTTTGCAGTCAGCAAGGGGGAGACATCTGTTGTTGTAACCACAACCGCCCTTTACCCGCTGGTTACAATAGCACTGGCATTCCTAATATTGAAGGAGCCCATAACATTGAAGCAGGGTGTAGGAATAATTTTTGCATTTGCAGCGATGATGCTTCTTTCTTCATAAATTGAAATACGGAAAGCTGGTGAATAATCCTTCCTCCCCTTTTTCCCCATTCCTTTGCCGCGACTATGCCTCAATTCATCTTTTCTCTCAGCCAGTCCACCAGTTCGTTCTTTTTCACCCGCACCTGCTCCGTCGTGTCCCGCCAGCGCACGGTGACGGTATCATCCTCGAGCGTCGTGTAGTCAACCGTTATGCAGAAGGGCGTGCCTATCTCGTCCATTCTTGCATACCTCCTGCCTATGCTCCCGCCGTCATCGTAGAAAGCAATGATGCCGTTTTTCCTCAATTCCGTTTCGATTTCACGGGCAATCGAAGGAAGGTTGTCCTTGTTCACAAGCGGGAAAACTCCTGCCTTTATCGGAGCGATGCTTGACGGAAGTTTGAGTGTCGTGTAAGCTTCTCCTTCCTTTTCCTGCTCATTGTAATTGTGTTCGAGAATGCAGTAAACTATGCGGTCTATGCCGTAAGACGGTTCGACAACATGAGGAATGAAATTTTTGCCCGTAACAACAACTTCCTTTTCAACCACATCGTAGAACTCCCTGCCAATCTCGGTATCCTTGCCGTCAATTTCAACGATTATGGGATTGCCGGGATTTGCCTGCTCGACCGCCTCCTTCACCTTCCCTGCATTTCTCCCGAACGCCGGACCTATTTTATCCATCTTCGGAACCGCAATCTTTTTCTTCTCCTTCACGGGCTCGTCATACAACTTGAAAGCGGTCATGTCGACGCCCGTCGCTTCCATATGCGCCTTCAAATCATACGCCGTGCGGTCTGCAATGCCCACGCATTCAATCCATCCCAAGGACGTCAAAATTTCGGCATCCCAGCAGTCGCTTGCATAGTGTGCCATCTCGTCCTTCATATGTTGCCGGAATCGAAGCTTGCCCTCGTCAATGCCGACCGACAGAAGAAAACGCTTTGTCAGAGCCATGTAATATGCAAGCGCCTTGTTCCCGACCACGCCTTTTTCGACGATGCGTCCCACGGTGTCCTCCGCCGCCTCCCCCCCCGCCGGCAGAATTGCCAAGATGTCATCCTTAACTTCGTCAAAATGCTCATGGTTCTTATTTTCCGGGTCGAAAAAGACCTCAGCCTCCGCCATGGAAAACTCCCTCAATCGGATTATTCCCTGACGCGGCGATACCTCGTTCCTGAATCCCTTCCCCACCTGCACCACACCGAAAGGCAGCTTTTTCCTTGAGAACTGATAAAGGAACGGGAAGTTGACGAACATACCCTGTGCTGTCTCTGGACGGAGGAAAGCCCTGTCCTTCTTTCTGGGCCCTATGCCCGTCTCGAACATCAGATTTATCCTGCTCTCCTTCAGTTTGCCGCCGCATTCCGGGCATTCCATTTTTTTTCGGTTCTCCTCCGGCACCTCCTCCGCCTTGACCGCCCTGCCGCAGCTTTCGCACGTCAGCACCACATCAAGAAACTTATCGACATGCCCCGATGCCTCGAGCACCCTGTAAGGAGTTATTGCAGGCGTGGATATCTCCAGAAATTTTTCTCCCAGCACGTAAAACTCCCGCCATTTGTTCTCAACGTTGTTTTTCAGCAGGGTTCCTACAGGCCCGTAATCGTAAAATCCCGCCTCTCCCCCGTAGATGTCATACGAGGGATAGAAAATACCCCTTCTCTTTGATAACGAAATTATCTCGCTATATTTATCCATTTTATATCAATGTCTTCATCAAATCGACATCACACACCATTCCCATTATCTCGTTTTCCCCGTCCATCACGGGCATCTGGTTTATTTTGTGGTCGAGCATTTTCTGGGCAACGACCGAAATCTTCGTTCTCCTGAATACCGTGATTACGTCCTTCACCATCACTTCCCTGACGGGTATCTGAGGAAGCTGCAATTTTGAAGTCTCGTAGTAAAGGCGCATCACATCCCTTATTCCTTCCCAGCTCCACACATCCTCGTCCTCGCCTATGCCTATCTCGGATTTCGAAACGCCCTCGTCAAGATGTGAGAAGGTGAACAAATCGCCGTCTGCCACTATTCCCGAAAGCATACCGTCGTTATCGAGCACGGGCAGGGCGCCGGCATCTGTAATCCTGAATATTTTCATCACAACGGGAAGTGGTGTCTCATGATATACCGGAACGAATATGGGTGAAAGGTAATTATCGACTTCATCCCCGTCAAATCTCTCTATGAGGCGGAGAATATCGGAAGGGGATATAATGCCTTTTACCTCTCCTTTCTCAACAACGGGCAGACCGTGTATGCGCTTTTCGTACAATATTTTGGCTGCCTTTTTTATGCTATCATTGGGAGAGACGGTCAACGGGCTGTCATTCATTATCATTGCCAGCTGGTCTTCCTCGTAATTCCTGAATATGTCATTTCTTGTGATAATCCCGGCAAGTTTTTTCGTCCCTGCCTTCACTACGGGCATGCCCGATATTTCGTACCTGCCGAACATACGCAGCACATCCTCTCTGCCACCGGGCACCTCCGCCAGTATAAGCTTGGTGGTCATCACATCCTTAACCTTCACTTTTTCTTTCATCTTTCCCTTCTCCTACCAGCATTACTTACTACCTAAATATCACTAATGTCCGATTGCTGAATATCCGGACTCACATTTAAATATTTCCTTGGATTTGAGGTTATCATATCGGCTGCCTGCTCTCTGGAAACATCAAAATTATCGATCAAATAACGTATCTCGCCGGTTATGTCAGGGGGCACGATCATCGCATTGTCCGTTCCCAGCATCAAAGGAATGCCATGTGAGAGCATGCCTTCTATATCGGGACGTATGCCGAAAAATGCGTTTGAACGGGGGCAGACAACGATAGGCATGCCTTCATCTGCCACGATTTCGATGTCATCAATGCTTGCACTGCTCATGTGCACGAGAAAGGAGGGCTTCAAATCTAGTATGGCATTGATATCTTCCCTGACCGCCTCGCTTGCATGGAGTGCAAACATCTTTTTTCTTTTACGGGTATGCTCTGCCACCTTTCTAAGTTCATCATAATCCCAGTCGGAGATACTGCTCACTCCTATTCCATCTGCAATTTCAAGTATTTTATCCATCTCAACACGGTCATAACTCAACCCCACGGGCCTTCCTAGGACCATTGCATTTATGCCTTCTCCCTCAGCAATTCTTTTCAGCTGCTCCGCCCCCTCCGCCCCCCCCTCCCTGAAATCACAGAAGTGGGTTGTTCCGCATCCTTTCATTATCGAAATGGCTTTTTTCATGCCTTCGGCAATCGTCTCATCCGATGCCTCATTCAGCATTCTGTGCTTCAAACCGAGCGGCGGGGCGACCAGTTCCTCCACTGTCCACTTTTTATTGCCGATAACATCTGAAGAAATGAAAGCGTCCCCGATATGGGTATGGCAGTTGAAGACATATTCTCCCACACATGGAAAAGCCACTATCTTTTAAAACCATTTTCTATGGGCAGGTATACATCGAAAACAGTTCCTTTTCCATCCGTGCCATTCCTGATTTTGATGACCCCTCCGCTCATCTCCGCTATTTTGCCTGACAGATATAGCCCCATGCCGTTTCCCCTGCCTCCCTTCACCGTCTTTTTAAAAATATCTGCTTTTATCTCAGGGTCTATGCCGATTCCGTCATCTTCAATACTTATTTTGCAGAACCCGTCCTCCTGTTCGGCATGAATACTTATGTTTTTGCACCGGGAATGAATTATGGCATTGAACAGGATATTGTAAAAAACTTCCTTTATAAGGGCCGTGGCGTTTACTTTCACATGAGAAGGAACATAGTAAATACTGATTCCTCTCATCTCCGCCTCATGCAAGAGTTGGTTTGTTATGCCGTCAATCATCTCATCGACATCCATTTCCTTTAATTCCTGATTTTTTTCCAGCAGGTTGAGCTTTTTTACACCCATTGTGAGTTCCATTATGCTTTTTACCGCAAGTTTTGCCCTTTCAAGGAAATTTTTCTGTTCCACCGAAAGTCCCGTATCGGAAAGCAGGTCAAGATATCCCATCATCACCTGGTTTTTGTTCCATATATCATGCCTCAGAAGAGAGTTGTAAAATTCCGCTTCCTTCTGAGCCTTTTTCAATTCCGTTATATCATGGATTATTCCCTCGATGGTCGAGCCCCCGTCAACCAGAGTTGCAAACTCATTACCTATTACCGTTTCCCCGTTTTTTTTACGGTATTCTATCTCGTAGTTTCTTACCTCTCCGTCATTCAAAATTTTTTTTATGAATTTCTCTCTATCGGACGGATTTTTGTATGTCGTGACAATGCCTGCCTTCTTAAGCTCTTTCTTACTTTCGTAACCGAAAAATTTCACAAGGGAACGGTTTGCTTCGATTATGTGCCCGTCAACCGTGCTCAGATAAATGCCTTCGGCGGCATTCTCTATCACATTTCTGTATCTATTTTCCGATGCTTTCTTTTTTTGCTCGAGATTTTTTAATGCAATTTCTGTCATGCCGGCTATCGTCTCCAGCAGGTGTTTGTCATCCTCAACCAATGCGTTACTGCTCCTCAACGAAATAAAGCCTTCAACCCT